>JAGVKY010000100.1 GCA_020050175.1 Parachlamydiales bacterium | reverse complement strand
TGGAAAACGATGTTTGGAGAAAAAATCCAAAGCAGGCATTGGGCAAATCAGTCGGTAGAAATTTATATTAAAAAATTGATAATGAATGAACTAACCAAAGAAGGAATGCCGCGAAGAGGAAAGATTTAAATTGAAAAATCTGAAGTAAGGGGGAGGCCACCTTCAATTTAGGAGTTTTTCAACAACGCCGATGTTGAGTATAGAAACTCAGCTTTGATTTAAGTTCATGGACTTGTCGTGCAGGCGAATTTGCTGCAATGACAATTTCATTTATGACAAAGAGATTTCAGAGGCTGGCGCAGTGCGTAAAGTGTAGACAACTTGGTTTAAGTTGCCGAGCTTGAGCACTTAGCCAGGCGCTGAAAGATCAAGTCAGAATATGAAAATTCACAGGGTTGCAACCTTCCTATGGTCCCGATTTATGCCAAGATCGCCATCCAAAACTCGCGAGTGATCTGTGCCTTTCCTTACTACCTTCTTTGGACAGGAGCTTTGCGGAGGCGGATGTGTTGGGGGGTAACTTCCACCCACTCATCGTCGGCGATAAAGTCAATCGCCTGTTCGAGAGTAAAACGACGCGGAGGCGTGAGGATGATGTTCTCGTCGCTGCCAGACGCACGGACGTTTGTTAGCTGCTTGCCCTTGGTAATATTGACTTCGAGGTCGTTATCACGGTTATGTTCACCAACGATCATCCCTTCGTAGACTTCGTCACCAGGTCCAACAAAAAGTTCGCCCCTTTCTTGGAGGTTAAAGGCAGCATAACCGGTCGTAGAACCTTGGCACATCGAGACTAGAGCACCTCTTTTACGGCCTGGAATTTCCCCTTTCCAAGGAATGTAACCCTCGAAGAGAGAGGTTAAAATCCCAAGACCACGAGTCATCGTGAGAAAAGAGTTTCTAAAGCCCATGAGGCCGCGCGTTGGGATGAGGAATTCAAGAGAGGTTATCCCGTGCTCGTTTGTGGAGAGATTTTGGAGTTCCCCTTTTCGGCGGCTTAACTCTTCAATCACTGTTCCAGAATATTCCTCAGGCACCTGTAAAGAGGCTCTTTCCAAGGGTTCTTGAAGCCCGCCATCGATCTGCTTAGTGATAACTTTTGGCTTGAGAAGAGAAAATTCATACCCATCTCGACGCATCGCCTCAATAAGGACAGCTAGGTGGAGTTCACCTTTACCCGCGACAGTCACTTTATCCTGATTGGAGCTAGAATCGCCAAAATCAATTTTTAAAGAGATGTTGGCCTTTTTCTCTCTTTCGAGACGTTCTTTAATTTTATTAATGGTGACATGCTTACCCGAGCGGCCGACAAAGGGGCTTGAGTTAACAGTGATGTCGACAGATACAGTAGGCTCTTCGAGTCTAATTCTTGGGAGACGAACGATATGATCAGGAGAGCAAAGTGTATCGCCAATCGTCACCTCAGGAATTCCAGAAAGGCTCACAATATCGCCAGCTCCGGCCTCATCCATCTCCACTTTTACGATGCCGTGGTAACCTTCAATCTTTGTGATCTGACGACGGGTTTCTTTTCCTTCTTCATCAATATGGGTGACATATTCCCCTTTTTTGATCGATCCACCCTGGATTCTGCCTGTAGCTTGGCGGCCTAAGTAGTCATCATAGGAGGTTGTAGAGACGTGCATTAAGAAAGGAGAGGCTAAATCCCCTTTTGGAGGAGTGACCGCTTCTACGATCATCTCAAAGAGAGGGCGCATATCCTTTCTTTCATCGCCTAATTTGCGGAAAGCAAAACCGGCAAGGCCAGAAGCAAAAATGTAAGAGAAGTCGAGCTGCTCATCGGTTGCGCCAAGCTCAACGAATAGATCAAATGTGAGGTCAAGAACTCTGTCAGGATTTGCATGCGGACGGTCAATTTTATTGATCACGACAATAGGTTTAAGACCCATCTGCAAAGCTTTAGTCAAGACGAAGCGCGTTTGAGGCATTGGTCCTTCTAAGGCGTCAACCAAGAGGAGGACGGAGTCAACCATCCCGAGGATCCTTTCCACTTCACCCGAGAAGTCAGCGTGTCCAGGAGTGTCGATAATATTAATCTTCGTATCTTCAAACTGGATCGATGTGTGTTTCGCAAAGATCGTGATGCCCCGCTCTTTTTCCTGGTCATAAGAGTCCATCACTCTTTCTTCGATGGCCTGGTTATCCCTAAACGTGTGTGTTTGTTTAAGAAGACTGTCGAGCATGGTGGTTTTGCCATGGTCAATGTGAGCGATGATGGCAATATTTCTGATATTCTTAGGAGAAAGAGTCTTTTGCATCTGTTCTTAAATAATGAAGATCCAAAAATCCTAACATAAGTAGGATTGGATTTGAACTGAAACTAGATGACAGGATAGATTTTATACCCATCTTGATTCACGATGGGGTAATTCCGAAGGTGAAAAGTTGGTAGATGAAGAGAAGAGCGATGCGGGGTTAGAAGATGAGAAGTCTTTTGCCTCTTATCTCGAAAGTCCGACTGAGCTGGTAGACGATTATTTGGACGAATGTCTAGAACAAGCGTTTGAAGCTGAGACGCAAAAAATTGTTCTTCACGAAGTCGCTGCCATTGCCGCCGAATTTGATCCGATTGACTTAGCTCATGCCGTTACCCGCCTTCCTATTCGCGCCCGATTCATCGTTTATGATAACCTGCCCGATTTAGAATCAAAAAGCATCTTCATGATCCATACGGGAACAAATACCCGTTCGGCCATCTTGAGGCAGCTTGGCGACCAAGAAATTCAAAAACTTGTTGATCATATGCCAGCCGACGAAGCGGTGGCTGTGCTGGATGGCCTTCCGGCAAGAAGATTAAAAAGAGTTCTTGATCTTTTGGAGCCTAAGAAAGCTAAAAAAATCCGCGAGCTTCAATCGCATCGACGCCATACGGCTGGCCGTCTGATGACCAACGAATTTTTTTCCTTCCAATTACAACAAACAATTGGGGATGTCTCTCGAGCCATCCGTCATAATCCTGGCATCGATCTGACAAGCTCCGTTTTTATCGTTAACCCCGAACAGGAGTTGATAGGAGAAGTTCCGAACAGAAGTTTGATCGTCAACAGCCCTGATACTTTGCTTCGAAGAGTCATGGTGCCCGTTCAGCACAAAGTTTCTCCCGATACCCCAAGAGATGACGTCGTTGATCTTGTGGATCGCTATTCGATCACGGCTCTCCCTGTTGTGAGCGATGAAGGAAGATTGCTGGGTGTCGTCTCGTACGAAGATGCTGTTGAGGCGATGCGCGATTTATCGGACGAAACAATAGCGAGTATTGCCGGTACAGCCGAAGGTGTCTCTGAGGATGTGCCGACGTGGAGTCGTATTCTTCTCCGTTGCCCATGGTTAGTCGTCACTCTTTTTGCAGGGATCACAACGAGCACGGTGATGACCCATTTTAAAGATCGCCATTGGTTTGCTTTTGTCCCATTTTTTGTTCCTCTTGTTGCTATGATGAGTGGAAATGTGGGTATCCAGTGCAGTACGATATTAGTCCGTTGGATGGCACAAGGGGAGTTTTCGGCCGTTTCACGACGTGACGCCATTGCAAGCGAACTGGCTGTTGGTTCCGTTTTAAGTCTCCTATTTGGTTTGGGGGGAGGCCTTTTTATCTTTCTTTTGAGCTCTTGGGGTGTTTATCACACCGGGAGCGATCCTTTAGGCGTTAGTTTAATTGTAACAGGAGGGTTGATTGTAGCCTGCCTAACTGCAACAATTCTTGGCACTTTCTCACCCATTCTTTTTCATCGGATGAGAATTGATCCAGCTATAGCCTCAGGCCCTATCGTA
>JAGVKY010000048.1 GCA_020050175.1 Parachlamydiales bacterium | reverse complement strand
GCAGCAGCGCCAACAGTCATCGACCCCCCCAAAGAGATGTTTCGATTTGTGCAACCGAAGTAGGAGTTTGTGTCAGAAATCTTGGATGCGAGGCAGCCTGTTGAATCGCAGCTATTAACCCCATTGAACAAAATTGCTCCGTTATTAGAGATCGTCTGAGATCCAGCGCTACAACCTTTTTGAGCAGTTGTAATACTGATAAAATCGGCCTGCGCCACAGGGCCTGAGGAACCTTGAATTCCACGAGGGCCTTGAATTCCTACAGGACCTTGTGGACCCATCGGACCTGGAAGTCCCCTAGCGCCTACAGGGCCTGGTGGACCCATCGGTCCTGCTGGTCCTCTTGCTCCAACAGCGCCAGATTCACAAGCACACTTAGTTTCTGGGGCTGTTGAGACCACAGGACGAGGTGGAGTTGGGGTTGTTGCGGAATTTACAGCAATAGGTGTTGGAATTTTTTTGATTTGCTGAGTAAGTTTCTTTATGTGTGAGTTAAGGCGTCTGACTTTCGTGTTTAATTTCTTTTTACCCTTACCCTTTGCAAAGTGGCCGTATTCCGCTAACAACTCATCCAAGTTATTGCTTTCTGTCTTGCGAAATTCATTGAAAGCATCAAGCTCATCATAAGAGCCTTCGGTTGCAGCCCAATCAAAATAGTGGGTAGAAACAAGATTGTGATCGTAACTATTTCTTATTTCTGCAGATGTGATGTATCCATTTTGGTCATAGGAATAATTTACGTATTCCCCAGAAGGAAATTCTTCGTATACAACACGAAAATATTCTGGAGAATCGACCTCTCTTGCTAAATCGGCAAGAAGATGATCGCCTTCTAAAGCACGGAGTTGTTCAACTCTTTCAAAATTTCTCAAAGTCCCTTCGGCTGCAACCTCAAGACAACTAGTTGGGTGGCAGAAAACAAAGTTAACTTGAGATCCATTATGGGCTGTCAAAGGACCTTTACTAGTTCCATAGCTTGTGATTAACCCTTCATAAGAAACGATTTCTTCTTTAGGGCTATAAGAGTAGGCAATGGCTCTTTCATCTTCTGCATGCTGTACAGAAGCTGTTTCTTTTCCAAAAACAACGCAGTTTTCGGATGGTTCAAACGCATTATCAAATGCAGTTTCCTCTGAAGAAAGCGGGTTATGTCCTATTAAAAAGGGCATAATCCACAGGAGAGAACTTAGTTTGTTATTGTAAAATCTAGAAGACATTTTCAAACCCTCTGTGATGTATCTGAGAAGACATTTTAAATGTTCTAACCAAAGATCGCAAAGTATTATTTTAACAATCTTAAGGTCAAGGGCTTGAGTAGGCGAAAAGTGCTCTAGAGCTCGTTGTTGAGGATTTGTTCGCGGTAGCGTCGCATGCGACGAATCATAAAGGTGAGGTTGTGAATTGTGGCAAGAGAAAGAGCGCTTAACTCTTTAGCTTTAAAGAGGTGATGTAGAAAGGCAAGCGTTGTTCCCTGACAAGTAGAGCAAGGGCAATCTTCTTCAATAGGACGGAAAGCCGTTTTATTTTCTCCCTTGGTCAGATTGACATTGCCCTTAAAAGTGAAGGCCATCCCGTGACGGGCTGCTTTCGTAGGATAAGAGCTGTCGAAGGTGTCGATGCCGTAACTGATAGAGGTCGAAAGGGATTCTAAATCCCCTATTCCTAGCAGGTGGCGTGGTTTTTGTGGGTCGAGTGGCTCAAGTGTGTAGCTCAAAAGATGGAACATTTCCCCTTTGTCTTTACCCACGCTCCCGCCAACCGAATAGCCATCAAAGGGCAAAGCTCCTAAATAGGAGGCACTTTTTAAGCGGAACTCTTTGTTAATCCCTCCGTGTATTACAGCATACATTGCTTGTCCTTTAGGATTTGCAAGATGGGCATCTAAAGATCTCTTTTCCCAACGGTGTGTTCTTTCTAGGGAAACGTTCAAAGATTCGTGAGAGATATGATAAGGAGGTAATTCATCGAATGGGATGATGATATCGGCTCCCAGTTTCTTTTGAGCAAGAACCGAGGTTTCGGGGGTCAATAGAACCGGGCTTCCATCCCGGTAGGAGCGGAAAAGGACTCCATCTTCAGTAATCTTTAAAACAGAACCGTCATTTTTTTTGGTCCCTTTACTCTTTAGCTCACTTGCAACACCTCCATAGGCCAAGCTAAAAACTTGAAAACCTCCAGAATCGGTGATTAAAGGCATTTTTCGGCCTATAAAGCTGTGGAGTCCTCCCCCAAGCTCAACAATGTCCGGGCCAGGCTGCAAGATCAAATGATAGGTGTTGCAAAACATGAGTTCGACTCCGATTTTGTCAACTTCATGATGGCTCAAGGACTTAATCGTTCCGTTTGTCCCGACAGCAACAAACCCGGGAGTTTCAATGGTCCCATGAGGAGTGTGGATTCTACCCACCCTCGCCTTTGAACGATTAGAAGTGTGAAGAATTTCAAACCGAAACGGGTTTGGCATAGGTCAAAACAAGACGGGTAAAAGGGACTAGGGAGACAATAATGATGCCTTTCACTGTCAAACTTACAACAATCAGATCGAATGGAGAGGAGAGTAAACCAAACAGGCCGAGGAAGGTAAAAAAGAGAGTGTCAAGAATTTCTGCTATAGAAATGCAAAAAACATTTTTCCAGAAAAGAGGGATGCGGTGCTTTAACAAGCTATAGAAAAAAAGATCAAAGCGCTGAACAAGTAAGAGGCATCCTAAGGAGGCGGCGAGAACTCTTGGCATTGGTCCTAAAATCGTTTGATAGGCAGCAGAAGTTGTATCAAAGGTTGAAGGAATGTAGGCCATTTGAAAAATAGCCATCACTATGACAAACGAAAAAAAGAGGGTTTGCATTCTCAATATACCCTTAGTTCCCTCTTTACCCCATTTTTCTCTTAACAAATTAAGAGCGAAAATGGCTCCCACAGCGTATGTGTCTGTGGGTGTAACAAGAAAACCGAAGAGAGAAATTTCTTTCAGTACAAAAAGATTAGCAAGAAGGCCTTGCAATATGATCCATCCAATCAATGCCTCTTTTGAATGGCGGAGGGCTGCCATTGTAAAAACAAGGACAGCCGCTATCTGTAGAAAAAAGAAACCTTCATTCATTGAAGTGCAGCTAAATACAAAGCGTAGGTAAGGAAACTGTCACGAACATAAACACGCTGCTTTACCCCTTTGATTTCCAGCTCGATAGATCCCTCTTTCAAGGCGTTATTCAGTTTTTTAAGCGGCAGCCGGATGAGACCATCAATGGCTTCTGATTCGTCGTGAGAACTCTTAACCTCTTTCAAATCTTTAGCCAAAAAAATGGGAACTTTAGATTGTAAAATTCCAGTGTCTGGAGCCATTAAGCCTAATTGAGTCCATTGAGCTGCTTCGAGCCCAGCCTCTTCTTTAAGCTCTCGCTTAGCGGTCTCCAAAGAACTTTCTTTACCTTCACTAGATCCTCTGGGCAATTCCAGTTCCCACGAACGAGTTGCATGACGATACTGAACAACAACTCCAATATCGCCATTAGGAAAAACAGGCAAAACTGCAGCTCCGATGTTTCCGCCCAGTGCGGATTCCGAAATGATCCGGTCATAAAGACCCCCTGCACCTGAAGGGAAGATCACCGCATCACGCACCCAAATGAAGTACTTGTCTCTTGCAATCTCCCCTGTCTTAGTCCATTTATTAGCTCGATCGGCGGGGATGCCAAGCTCTCTTAAACGTTCATATTGTTTTTGCTGAATTTCTTCGACCTTTGCAGGATCGAGTACAATTTCAATCTCTCCAAGCTTAGGATTTCCGTTCGGTTCATAAAGTTCGGGATAAAGTTTGAGGAGTTCAGCGTATGTGTCCCATGCGCAAAGAGGAAGGGCAGCAATCAAGAAGAAGGAGAATAACTTTTTCATAGTCCGCCTATTATAACCTAAAAAGCTAGATTGAAGCAAAAATCTTCTTGTCATCTTGGGTTCTATCCGGCAAGTTAAATTTTCATGCGATACGGGCTCATTATTCTCCTCCTACTCTCTGTTGGGTGCGTCCGCGAGGTTGAAAGGGCGCCTCGCGGTCCCTTTCCCCCCTCCCCAGAAAAAAGGTGGGTTCCAGAGGATTGCTGCCATTCTCCCCATTTTGGGGAGGAGCCACCCTACTGTT
The DNA here is from genome assembly GCA_020050175.1 of Parachlamydiales bacterium. Classification (GTDB taxonomy): domain Bacteria; phylum Chlamydiota; class Chlamydiia; order Chlamydiales; family JAJFMK01; genus JAGVKY01. Next base: position 12,440 of record JAGVKY010000048.1, on the reverse strand, counting down.
GCAACGGACCCCACCATCTCTGCAATCTCATCAATCTTGCTGTCCAAAACAACCCAATGACGGCCTATAGCTGGGCAAATGCACAGGCAGCATACTATGGCATGGAGAGTTCTCTTGGAGCTTATTACCCGACCATCGGCATTAATCTTGTCGGTTCTGCAATCAATAATAAATTCGGAAGTGGTCTTGCGACGGTTGCTTCTGAGGCGTCTCAAAACGTCGGTGCTATTCCGATTAAAACAAATTTCCTGCTGGAGGAAGTGACTCTCTCGTGGCTCCTTTTAGATTTCGGGGGAAGGGACGCCACAGTAGAGGCTGCCAAACAGGCTCTTATCTCCAGCAACTGGACCCATAATTATACCCTTCAGGAAGTTGTCAATAATGTCGTTCAAGCCTACTACCAGGCCGTGACAACTGATGATGTGGTGGCAGCCAATCGAGCCAGCTTAGCTGATGCTTTAGAGACCGAAAAATCAGCGAGAGCTCAATTTGAAGCTGGGATTAACAACCTTCTTGACCTTCTCCAAGCTGAAGCTAACCGCTGGAAGGCGGAGCTTGCTTTACAGCAGTCCCTTGGAGATAGAGCTTCCGCCTATGCCAATGTGTCGGAAGCTGCAGGTTTGCCCCCTGAAACAAAGTTAGATCTTATTCCCCTCCCTAGAGATTTATCATGGATGAGGTTGGAAGAAAGTCTTTGCGACTATATCGCAAGAGCCAGATTGGATAGAGATGATCTTCTGGCTCTCGTTGCCGATTACCGGCAAGCCGGGGCGAAAGTCGATGTGGCCCGTTCGGCTCTTTTTCCTCAAATTGTCGGATCGATGGATCTGCAAAACTTTCAATTCCAAGCAAGAAAGCTTGGAGATAGTCATAGTTATAACACGGCGATTGCTCTTAACTGGACTATCTTTGATGGTTTCTCTAATACCTATGATCTCTATCAAGCAAAAGCAAAACAAAGGGCAGCTTACGCCAGTTGGAAAGAGCAGGAACAAGCCATCGTCCTCGCTGTCATACAAGCTTATTATCAATTCGAGACAGCCGAAAAAAATCTTAAGTCTGCCCGCGAGTACCTCCATTCAGCACAAGAAGCCTACAATGCAGCCTCTCTAGGTTACAAAGCAGGCCTTAACAACATCATCGATCTTTTAAATGCACAAAGCACTCTTGCATCGGCAAGATCCCAAGAAATTCAATCCCGAAGTCAATTACTGACAGCTTCGGCCAATTTATCATTTGCCACTGGAAGCCTTTACCAATCGGATTGCCCATGAGAAAAATATTGATTTTCCTTTTCCTCGCAGGTTGTCATGAACCCCCCAAAAAAGGGCCTCCCAAAATTCCCGTTCATGTCGCACCAGTCATTCAAAAAACTGTCCCTTACTGGATCGATTCAGTCGGAAACGTCGTCGCTAATAACAATGTAGTTGTGATCCCTCAAGCGACCGGCGAAATCACCGAAATTCATGTCAAAGAGGGACAAATGGTCAAAAAGGGAGATCTCCTTTATGTGATCGATCCAAAACCTTACGAAGCAGCACTTTTGTCTGCACAAGGTAATTTAGAAAAGGATAAAGCAAATCTTGCTCTTCAAAAAATTACCTTAGAAAGGTATTCCAAATTAATTCCTGATAACTATGTGTCGAAACTCCAAGTTGAAACCTTAGAAACGAATATTCAGACTGCAGAAGGACAGATTAAATCTGATGAAGGGAACCTAAATACAGCTAAAATCAATCTTGAATACTGCTACGTCCGCTCCCCTGTCACTGGGAAAATTAGCCAATACAACATCAATCTCGGCAACGTTGTAACCGCTAATAATGCTAACAATTTTCTGACAACGATTAGAGAACTGCAGCCAGTTCAAGTTCAATTTAGTTTCCCCCAAAAAGAATTTGAACTGATCCACAAGGAATGGAAGGGGGAGAAAATGGTTTTTGAATGTAGCCTTTATAATGATAAAAATAGAACATTTAAAGGAGATGTCTATTTTTTAGATAACATCATCAACACCAACACAGGAGCGATCCTTTTGAAGGGTAAATATCCAAACGATGATTTTGCTCTTTGGCCAGGTGCTTTTGTCCGAGTGAAGATGTTACTCAAAATATTAGACAACGCTGTTTTAGTCCCTCTTGTTGCCGTTGAGAAGGGGCAAAAAGGATTCACAGTTTTTGTTGAAAAAGAAGATAAAACCGCCGAACTGCGAATCGTTGAGATTGGTCCGCAAATTGACGATTATTACGTTGTTAATGCGGGCCTTCAGCCGGGAGAAAAAGTGGTGACTTTAGGTCAGCTGAATCTCCTTCCTGGTTCACTCATGGAGATTCAACCGTGAATCCATCCAGAATCTTTGTCGAACGACCGATCATGACAACGCTATTGATGGCGTTTTTTTTCATGATGGGTGTTTTGAGCTTCATGCGTCTTCCAGTCAGCGATATGCCCAATGTCGATTTCCCAACGATTACTGTTAAAGCAGCTTTCCCAGGTACAAATCCAGAGACGATGGCCAATATTGTGGCTGTGCCCTTGGAAAAGCAATTTATGCAAATTCCTGGGCTTCAGAAAGTGACTTCCCAAAACACCCTGGGAAGCACGCAAATTGTTCTCAATTTTGACCTGTCTCGCAATATTGATCTCGCTGCCGTCGATGTCCAATCGGCGATTTACCAAGCTCAGGCCTTCCTTCCCCCCGACCTACCCACTCCCCCATCCTATCAAAAAGTGAACCCTTCCGATACGCCGGTGATGTACATCTCCTTAATGAGTGAAAGTATCGATTTAGCTGAGATCTATAAGTATTCATTTACTCTTCTTGCCCAGCGCCTTTCGATGGTGGATGGGGTGGCTCAAGTTTTAGTCTATGGCACTCCCTATGCAGCAAGAATCGATATGGACCCCTATCTTGTCTCAACAATGGGATTGGATTGGCCAACCCTTGCCAATGACATTTCTCTCTCCACTCCTGATCTTCCTACGGGACAACTTGATGGATTTGAACGTTCTTGGATTGTTTCTTCGAAAGCCAACCTGCAATCAGCTGCCGAATTTGCTCCTATCATTATCCGGTGGCAAGATGGGATGCCAGTTAGGCTAGAAGATATTGGTCATCCAATTGATAGTTTAGATAACATCCGGATCGGAGTTAAATATTTCGACAAGGAAGAGAGTAAAAATGGGACCCCTACAGTTGTTCTTGCGATTTTAAAACAAGCGGGAGCAAATGCAGTTCTTCTTTCTGAGCTTGTGCATAAACAACTCCCTATTTTAGCAAAACAGCTTCCTGCCTCTATCAAAATGAACATTATGTATGACAAGGCAGTCACGATTAAAAGCTCAATCGATGAGGTGGAATTGACCCTCATCATTGCGTTTGTTCTCGTGACACTCGTTATTTTCGTTTATCTCGGCAGTCCTATGGATACTTTTATTCCTGCGCTCGCTATGCCAATGTCGATCATGATGACTTTTTGGTTCATGGATATCTTGGGTTACACCGTCGACAACCTCTCCCTCCTCGCTCTTATCCTCGCGACAGGCTTTATCGTCGATGATGCCATTGTTGTGCTAGAAAATATTGTCCATCACATGGAAGCGGGGATGGGCCGTTGGAAGGCTTCAATAGAGGGTTCGAAGCAAATTGGATTTACGATTGTCTCTATGACCCTCTCCCTTGTCGCTGTTTTTATCCCCTTAGTTTATATGCAGGGGATTATTGGAAAACTTTTCTTGGAGTTTTCCATTGTTCTGATCGTCGTGATCCTTTGTTCTGGATTTATTTCTCTGACTTTAACTCCCATGCTATGCAGCCGCTTTCTCGCCCTAAAAAAAGAAGGCAAAAAGGGTTTTGCCAAAATTTCAGAAACATTAAACACCAAGTTTAATAGCCTTTACGAGAAATCTTTAAGAAAAGCTATCCATTATCGAAAAACGATTCTTTTGGTTGGGGTGGTCAACGTTATTTTGTCTTTTGTGATTGGTTATCTCCTTCCAAAAGATTTTCTTCCGGATGATGATGTAGGCTTTATACAAGGTTATACTTTAGCTCAAGAAGGAACATCTCCCCTTGAGATGTCCAATTTGCAAGATAGTGCAGCAAATGCCATTAAAAACGATCCTAATATTCGATCGATGATTTCAGTCTTTGGTTTTCCTCAAACTAACCAAGGAATTCTTTATTTGAACTTGATTCCCTATGAAGAGAGGACAGTACCCAATACCCTTCAACATCTCCAAACAACCTTAAAAAAAGTGCCGGGGATTAACAGCTTTTTAAAAAACATCCCCTTGATCAATTTGAATATTGGATCTATTAGCAGAGGGCAATATCAATACACCCTCTCTGGCTGGAATGGAAAAGATGTCTACTCTGCTACAGATCTTTTAACGGAAAAAATGAAAGCCATGCCAGAGCTGCAAGCGGTTAATAATGATCTGCAAATTAACACTCCGCAGGTGGCATTTGATATCTTACGAGAAGCAGCCTCTTCCTATGGCATCACAGCGACGGATGTCCAAAATGCCCTCCTTTATGCCTATTCGGGGAACCGTGTAGCAAGAATACACACCCCCTTTGATCAATATGATGTGATCCCAGAGGTTCCAATTAATCTACAGCGTAAATTGCCAGACCTAAAGGGGATATGGCTAAAAAACAGCAATACGGGGGATATGGTTCCTATGGGAGCCATTGCCAATTGGGATGTAGGCGTCGGAACTTCTCAGGTCAATCATATTAACCAGTTCCCCTCCTCTACAATTGCTTTCAATTTAACTCCAGGATCCTCTTTAGGCCCCGTTTTAGAGAAAATTGAAAAAACGGCAAAGGAGATTGCCCCTTCAGGAGTCTACGCAGAGGTTTTAGGAGCCGCTCAAACATTTAAAGATTCGGTCTCTAGTTTAGGAATCTTGTTTATCTTTTCGATTGTGGCCATTTATATCATTCTAGGGATCCTTTATGAGAGCTTTATTCATCCCTTAACCATCCTCTCTTCTTTGCCTCCAGCTATTTTGGGAGGTTTGTTGACACTTTACATCCTCGGATTACCCCTTAATCTTTATGGTTATCTTGGTTTAATTCTATTGATCGGAATTGTAAAAAAGAACGGGATCTTAGTCGTTGACTTCGCTCTCGATAACAAGAGAACTAAGCATGAAGATCCTGAAAACTCGATCCTCGATGCCTGCATTGTCCGTTTCCGCCCGATCATGATGACCACCTTTGCTGCCATCATGGGAGCTGTCCCGATTGTTTTAGCTTCGGGGCCAGGTGCAGTGGGTCGCCGATCTTTAGGATATGTGATCATTGGCGGACTTCTTCTTTCTCAATTAATCACTCTGTTTTTAACTCCTGTGATTTATCTTTACTTGGATAAATGGAACGACAAGTTTACCTTTAAGACAGAGAAAGAAAATGTTTAGGTGGGTTATAACATCCAGCCTCTTGATTGTCGCTTTTTACTTCTCTTTTCCTACCTTAGTTAAAGTTCTAACTCCGGCACAAAGTCAAGCCCGTTTAGATCCTCATCACCTTTCCGTCGATCCTGGCCACTCCCGTTACTACGAATTGAATGTAGGAGGAGAGAAAATTCACTTTAACCTTGTCGATCCTGGAACGGCCCCACCCGAAATACGGGAAATGGTCCAACAAGGGTTCAAGATCATTTCTCAAACCTCAGATTACGCAAAAGAGTACAATGGGAGTAAACTAAATTGCATCAACTGCCATTTTTGCGGTGGGAATACCTTTGACGGAAAAAATGGATCGATCTCTTTACTTGGAGCTCCCTATTGGTTTCCAGAATATAGTCAAAGAGATGGTAAAATGATGACACTTGTTGATCGGATCAACAACTGTTTTATCCGAAGCTTGAATGGTAAAATTCCCCCAGCAGATGGTCCTATTGTGCAATCTATTGTGGCTTATCTTGAGTGGATTTCAAGCGAAGTGAAAAATCTACCTGAATACCCCTGGAGAGGGCTTAAGGCACTTCGAAGCGATCATGCGGCCGACCCTGAAAAGGGAAAAACGATTTATGAGCAAAAGTGTGCGATATGCCACCAAAAAGAGGGCGAAGGCTTCTGTGATTTTGGCTGCACTGTCAAAATTCCTCCTCTTTGGGGAGAGCACTCCTATAATGATGGAGCAGGAATGGCGGTCGCTAAAAAATTGGCCTCTTTTGTCTATTACAACATGCCCTACCAGCAGCCAAGCCTCTCAGAAGACGAGGCCATTGACGTCACCTCTTATGTTCTCAAACAACCCCGCCCCCACTTCATAAAACCAACAGATAAAACCAATGACAAATAAGGATAAATGGGACGCTCTCTATCTCCGGATGGAAAAAATTGGCATGAAGGAAGATGACATTGTCGAAAAATTTATTCTAGGGTCAGGTCGGGGAGGGCAAAATCTGCAGAAGACTTCTTCGTGTGTTTATCTAAAGCACCTCCCCTCAGGTCTTGAGGTCAAGTGCCAACAAACTCGCTCACGCGACCAAAATCGATTTTTTGCCCGTCGGGAGCTCTTCGAAAAACTGGAGCAAGAAATTTTGGGAGAGAAAAGCAAAAAGCAGCAAGAAATGGAAAAAATCCGAAGGCAAAAACAGAGAAAAACACGTAAGCAAAAAGCCAAAATGGTGGAGGATAAAAAACAACGCTCCTCAGTCAAAGAGGGTCGATCCCCCCAAAGAGCAGAAGAATAGATTAAAAGATTAATTGAATTAGGACTCCCTTTTCACTAAAATAATCCGCCTTAATAGGGATGTTTTATGGTAAGAGGAAGAGCCAATACAGGGACAACCATCGTTTCGATGGCTCCCTCATTAAATAACCCTGACGCTCAAAGACTACCTCTAATCCGATCATCTTTCTTTGGCTAGGCGATATCTTTAAAAATGATCCTGATCTTATATTTAAATACACAGATTTTTGCGAAAAAACACTGGTTGCTCAATCAAAAGTCCTGCTCTAAGAAAAACAATGACACTTACAACGATCCAAAAAGAGTTTCACTCCATTGAATATGGACTCAATTGGACTAAATTCTTAGAAGCACTTACTACAATCCGCGCCCTCAAGTTGAAATGAAAGTTACCCATCTAGAGCTCTATCATAATCTTCAACTCATCACAAAAGAAGATCGGGTTCTTGAAAATGCGAAAAGCTATGTTTCTCATAACGATGCGATTTATTGTGCAGGAAATGTTGTCCCTAGAATTTTGAATCTAAAAGATCGTTTTATTGCTCTAATTGCTGCACTTCGTTTCAAGTTGATGGCCCTTTTTTATCAAAAATGGAGACCTTGGGGGGATGATTGTTGGTCTCAGTTCCGAACGGGGATAAAGGCGATTCAACCTTATGGAAGAGTACTAGCGCCAGATCTACGAATTAACGGCATGCTAGATGCGTTAGAAGATCGCGATGTTCATTTAATGAAAATATTCACCAATCGGTTAAAAAATCTTTCAGTCGCCGAATTTGTTCAGTTTGTCGATCAGTATGGGGGTGAAATGCCAAGCACACTTATATTGAGTGGTGATCCAGGGATTAATGATGAGTGGCTTATCCCTTTAAAAAAGGTGAAAAAATTGGAAACGTTGAGCCTTTCTACCTTAAGAACAGGGGTGACTCCAGACGGACTAAAGGCTCTAAAAGATCTTCCGTTGAAACATCTTTCCATTGAGGGAGGGGGGGAGGTTAAAGATGAGCATCTGCATGTTTTAAAGGATCTCCCCGAGCTTGAAAGTTTGACAATCGCCATGGGTTTTAGTGTCGAAGGACATTTTCTTGCTGCTCTTACACAACTTAAAAAACTCAAAAAACTGAACATTTCAGGATCAGAATTTTTGGATAAAGCTGTGATCATTCCCCTTTTAAAAACACTTAATCTGGATGAGCTCACTCTACCTCACAATCTTCGCCTTCGAACAAACGAGCTTAGGGAAATCCGGTCGTATAACCCATCGATGGAAATCGTGATAAAGGCCCCTTAAAATGACAGTTCAACACCTTCAATTTAATTTTAATGGTCAGATCCTTAACTCCAAGACTGAACTTTGTGATAAAGACCTTCCTGCTATTTGGAAAGATGTTAGAAACAATCAGACGACCTATTACCGAAAAGCGAATGTCATCGATAACCCATTAACTTTTGGGTCATTTCTTATCGCTCTCATTGCAGCGGCGTTCTTTCAAGCGAGGGCAATTTTTGATCAACAATGGAGACCTTGGGCCGAGTCCTACTGGAAACAGGTCAAAAGTCAGGTAAGACAAATCCAGTGCTATGAGCAACTTCCTGGCGATCCAAACCCCCCAGGTTAAAAAAGTAAAAACCAGCTGTCTGACATTAAAATGCGCTTAGCTGAAGCCATTAGATTTTAAAGGGAGTATTACAATTCCCAATGATCTTTGGTCTCTACAGCCTCTAGGTAAAAATCCAGCCATAACCTCCAATATATTTGGATATTTCGGAGTTATTTACGGAAATATTATCCAAAATCTCCAAAATAATTGGATTTTCTGGCAAAATAAAGATCGGAGGGAAAATGCACTCTATTCTGAAATTTGCCGAAACTGTCTACGTTGAAGCCCAACATCTTATCCCTCTTTTGTCCGATTATGTAAATCCAAGAGACTTCCTTTCTCGTTTGGTGAAAAGTGGAGACTTAATCCGTTTAAAGAATGGTTTTTTTGTTATCTCCGAAAAAATTAAGAAATCGCCTGTTCCTTTCGAACAAATTGCCAATCTTCTTTATGGGCCCTCTTACATAAGCCTTGAATGGGCACTGTCCTACTATGGGATGATTCCTGAAGGAGTCTATGTCGTGACAAGTGTTTCCACCGGCAAGACAAAGAGCTTTAATACTCCATTAGGAACTTTTGATTATTTTCATCTTAGCCACACAAAATATGTCACTGGATTAACTCAAAAAGAGAATGCATCGGGAAAATTTCTTATTGCCACCCCTGAAAAAGCTGTGATTGACCTAGTGTATTTCAAAAACAAGTATAGCTCTCCAAAAGAACTTTTAGTGGATCTAATTGAAGGTAAAAGAATTGATGAGGAAACTTTGAAAAGTTTAGATAAAACCCATCTCATGGAAATTGCTGAAGGTTATCGTTCTCAGGTAGTTGCACATCTTATACAAGCCCTTAGTCTCTTATGATTAATCCTAAAATTAAACATATGTTGAGTCAATCACTTGAAACCAAAATGACTGAAACGACAAAGATTAGAGAAGTATTACAACAAACAGCCCTCTTGGGTCTACAAAGGCACGGTTTCTTTGAAAAAGCTGCTTTTTACGGAGGGACTGCGCTTCGCATTCTTTATGGTCTCGATCGGTTTAGCGAGGATTTAGATTTCACCCTTTTGAAGCCTGACAAAGGTTTTAATTTTAATCCATTTTTGGAAGGGATGCAGAGAGAGCTCGCTTCTTTTGGGTTTGATATGGAAGTTAATTTAAAAAATAAAACTTTTGAATCAAGCGTTCTTTCTGCTTTTATGAAGATGAATACAATTACGTTGCATCTAGCTATTGGTTCTGAGAAGACTTTAAAAACCATCAACCACAACGAAAAAGTCCATATCAAGTTAGAAGTAGATGTTGATCCTCCCACTGTCTTTAGAGTTGAAAACCACCTTGTACTGAATCCACTCTCTTTTTATGTGCTTACTCTCCATAAAGGAGACCTCTTTGCTGGCAAAATGTATGCAGCCCTCTATCGAGCTTGGAAAAATCGTGTTAAAGGGAGAGATTGGTACGATTTGATTTGGTATATTCAAAATCAGGTACCTTTAAATATCGACTGCCTTGAAAAGTACATGCGCCAAGGAGAAACCCGCCCTTCAAGCCAAAAATTAACTAAAGAACTTCTTCTAGAGTTACTCAGAGCAAAACTAGAAAAAATTGATTGGGAAGGAGCGAAAAACGATGTTAGACCTTTTATCGCAGAACCTGACAAGCTCAAGATTTGGTCTGCATCCTATTTTTCGGACCTCTTATCACATCTTAAAATCGAGAGCCCTTAAGAAAAAAACCTTTTAAGTCTGGTGAGGAATTGTCTAGTTTAGAAAAAAAGATGCCGATCTTATAATCAACAACCTTTTTATCTATTTTACCAATTATCATCACTATCATCGCAAGCTGCCACGGTTTTATTTAGAGGAGAAAAAATGCAGGAGTCCCCTTTTCTTTTGATAACTTCTCTATAAGAATCTGAATAAGAAATCGGATATAATACCCATTCTCACTACTATTGCTAAATAGTAGCGAGAGTAGATTTAACCATAAAAAAAGACAACGCTATTTAGAAGACTTCGCGGATAACGAAGTTGATAATGGCGAAGATCGCTCCATAGAGCATGCACCACCAGAAGTTATTCACATGAAAGCCCGGCACAATGAGACTTGTTATCCAAACGAGGAAGCCCATGATCACAAAGGTAAAGAGGCCTAGTGTGATGATGTTTAGTGGAATAGTGACAACTAATAGGATGGGGAAAAGCAGCGCATTTAGAATCCCTAAGATAATGGCGACAATTAGTGCAGGAACAAACCCTGAAAGGGCGACCCCAGGCAAGATGTAGGCTGCGGCGAGAGCTGCAAGGGTGCTAATTAAAAGGCTAACTAAGGTTTGAATCATTTTCCTTCTCTTTCTCGGATTAAATTAAGGGCGCTTCCAGCGCGGAACCACTCGATTTGGTTTTCATTTAGTGTATGGAGGAGAACAATTTCATCGACTGACCCATCTTTATGCCGAACTTCTAAAAGAAGCGGTTGACCCGGCATTAACTCTTCGACACCCAAAAGGGTCAAAAGATCATCCTCTTGGAGAAGATTGTAATCACTCCCCTCCTGAAAGGTCAAAGGCAATACACCTTGCTTTTTCAAGTTGGCTTCGTGAATTCGTGCAAAATTTTTTACAATAATCGCCATGCATCCTAAATAACGGGGTTCCATAGCTGCATGTTCGCGTGATGAGCCCTCTCCATAATTTTCATCCCCTACGGCGACCCACCCAATTTCCTTTTTCTTTAATTGCCTTGCAATGTCCGGGAAGGATTCAATAGTTCCTGTCAGAGGGTTTTTGCCTCTGCCAATTTCATCCCTAAAGGCATTAACTGCACCTGTAAACATATTATTAGAAATATTATCGAGGTGCCCTCTGAATTTAAGCCATTTTCCTGCGGGTGAAATGTGATCAGTTGTACACTTTCCTTTAGCTTTCATCAGGATTTTCATCTCACGAAATAAGCTGTAAGGGCGTGGGGTAAAAGGTTCGACAAGTTGAAGGCGATCACTTTTGGGGTTAACTAGAATAGGGATACTAAAACCATCGATAGGCGGAGCAATATATCCACTAACACCTGGGTCAAAGCCTCTTTGCGGAAGTTCGTCTCCTAAAGGGGGATCGAGAAAAATCTCTTTTCCGTCTCTCGTGATCAGAGGTTCTTTTAACGGGTTGAAAGTCATCCTACCGCCTAGAGCAAGGGCAATCACGATTTCAGGACTTGCAACAAAGGAGTGGGTGCCAGGATTGGCATCATTTCTGCCGGAAAAATTGCGATTATAAGAGGTAAGAATGGAGTTTTTTTCTCCGAAAGCCACATCATGCCTTTTCCACTGGCCGATGCAAGGGCCGCACGCATTGGCAAGAACTAACCCTCCAATCCCCTCTAAATCTTCTAAAATGCCATCACGTGCAATGGTGGCGCGCACTTGTTCAGAGCCTGGGGTGATTGTCAGAGGGCATTTCGCAAGAAGACCTGCTTTTAAAGCTTGGCGAGCTAAACTGGTGGCTCGGCTCATATCTTCGTAGCTGGAATTTGTACAGGAACCAATCAGTGCTACAGAGATTTTTTCGGGATAATTTTGTTCTCTGACCGCCTCTGCAAGTTCAGAGAGGCGCCATGCCTTATCAGGACTGTAAGGTCCGTTGACATAGGGCTCAAGAGTCGAAAGATCGATTTCGATGATTTGATCAAAAAACCGATCGGGGTTTTGCAACACTTCCCAATCTGGAGTAAGGCAAGGAGTGATCTCGTCGGCAAATTTTGCAACAAGCGCTCGCTCCGTGGTCTCAAGATAGGTCCTCATCCGCTTATCATAAGGGAAAATAGAGGTTGTCGCTCCAATCTCTGCCCCCATGTTGCAGATGGTGGCTTTCCCTGTGCAGGAAATAGACTCACACCCTTCGCCAAAGTACTCGATGATAGATCCTGTGCCCCCCTTGACGGTTAGAATGCCAGCCACCTTAAGGATGACATCTTTGGCGCTTGCCCAGCCGTTTAACTTACCGGTGAGATGAACCCCTATTAACCGAGGAGCTTTAAGTTCCCAAGGCATGCCTGCCATGACATCGACGGCATCAGCTCCCCCCACACCAACGGCTATCATTCCAAGGCCGCCTGCATTTGGTGTATGAGAGTC
>JAGVKY010000050.1 GCA_020050175.1 Parachlamydiales bacterium | reverse complement strand
GTTTATCAACTCGAGCCCTATGCCAATTTGTTCGGAAAGTGCGTCCCTATTGGTGGATGTTTAACAGGTGCAGCTCGCATTAAAAATGCGGTCCAAGTGATCTTCCAAATTCTTCTAAAGAAGAATGAATTTGAGCCCCATGTTTGGAACGCCATCAAAAACCTTCTGCGTGGGTTAGTTGAGCTTCTTCCTCTGACAGGAATTTTCCTTATTATTTACGATGCCGTAAGAAATAGTGTGGTCTTCTACACGAAGTCTATTAAAGAAATTATTGAAAAAGAGAACATTCTCGGTGTTGCTATCGATGGCAAACTAATTTTTACGATCACTACCGATCAGTTAGATGAATTTTTTGTCAACAAGGGGGGCAATCTCGATTTTTATAAGGACAAACCCAACACTGAGGCTCTCCGTTTTGAAACTTTCAAAGAGCTCTGCTTAGGGTTCGTAAAAGCAGGAGAGAAGAAAGATCCAAAGATGAGCATGGCCGCTCTATTCCACAACGTTCACAACGATCTTTTAAGAATAAACTAACTGTCAGCTAAGAGGTTTGCCTTTCATTTCTGGTAAAACAAGCGAATAGCTTGTGCTGCGACCACCCTCAGCATTTTTAATCAAAATACCCATGCCAACCAGATCAAGGATATCTCTATAGGCAGTATCTTGAGAGCATTTAGCAAGCTTGGCCCATTTTGAGGAGGTTAGCTTCCCGTCAAAACCATCAAGTATTCGGTTGATGATTTTTCTTTGTCGTTCATTTAAAGAGGCTTCTGAAAGGTGATCCCAAAATTCTGCTTTGTAAACCACATTGTGGAGAGTAGATAAAGCATTTTCTAAGGCTCTTTCTAGACAGCCGAAAAACCATTCGATCCAAGGAGTGATATCAAGTGACCCTTTCTGAGTTTTTTCCAGAATGGCGTAGTATTTTTTCCGTTCTCTTTGAATTTGTGCCGAAAGACTATAAAAACGGCTTCCGTTCCCTTCTGAGCGGGCAAGCATTAAGTCTGCAATGGCCCTTCCAATCCGCCCATTTCCATCTTCAAAGGGGTGGATCGTGACAAACCAGAGATGGGCTATTGCCGATTTTAATACGGGGTCGGTTGTGAGGTCTCCATTTACCCAGTCCAAAAATAGACCCATTTCCTGATCGACTCTTTCAGCCGGGGGGCCATCGAAGTAGACCGTCTCTTTGCCTAAATATCCAGAAATGACTTGTACGGGACCCGTTCTCCATGCTCCGGCTTTAATCTTTGTAAAACCACTCCGATTCGAAGGAAATAAGGACGAATGCCAGCCTAATAACCTCTCTTTAGTGAGAAACAGGTCAAATTTTTGTGTAGCATCGAGGACCATCTCCACCACCCCCTCTACATTCCTGTCAGAGATTTCTAAGGCAGCCCTCTCCATTCCAAGATGACGAGCAACAGAGGAGCGGACCTGGCTATGGTCTAAGATTTCTCCCTCTATCTCACTTGATTTGATCACATCTTCGGTTAAAGTTTTTAAAAGAGCTTCTTCTCGAAATTGAAAACCAATCGATTCCATCCCTCCAACTAAACGCCCTTGAAGATGTCGAAGTTGAGCAAGTAAGTTTGCAATTTGCTCTTTATTCCAGGAAAAATTCGGCCAATTTTCAAGTTGATAGATATACATCTAACACCCTCCTATTTCTTATCATATAAGCTAATCTCCGCATAAACAACACTAATCTCCGCTAAAAACGGCAAAATATGCGGAGATTAGAGGGGCCTATTCTCCGCATAAAGGGAAAGATCGATTTTTTAAGTGAAGGATTGTTTACATTTTAGGAGTGACTTTTCTGAGAAGGTCTTCATGAAGTTCAGTCATCAGATATTGGAATTTCGTGATTTGGCGATTAGAGTAATTACATTTACAGCCACGACTCGTGGGTGTAGGCATCGATGATGCTTTCCCTAAAAGGGGAGATTGAGGTTTCGGTTGTTGTAAAATTTAAGGAGTAGGCGATCGCCTGGCTTAGTTTTTCTGTGAAGCTGTCAGAGGTGGAGAGCCCTGGGATGGTTGCAATTCCGGGAACCCCAGATTTTTTAAAGGGTATCTCTCTGCCGTTAAATAGATGGGGATGTTCTTTTTGGATTTTGATCAGTTGGTTTAAAACAGAGTCTCTATCTTTCGATGCTTGTTTAGTTGCAAGAGTCTCATCAGCTTCTTTTGAAGGGCTTCCAATATAAATCACTATCCCATCCGTCCGACCAGCAGATTGAGGACCTGATATCTTGATATCAAGAACTCCTGGATGCCTTCCAACGTCTTCGAGGATAATTTTAAGCAGTTCATGAGAGTGATTTTTATTCATTTGAATATAAATTCTCTCAATAGGTTTACCTACTGGAGCGGTTCTAAAATGTATAAAGCCTTTACTCACACCATTTTGGCTATTGGCTTTCATCATGCAAATTTTAAAGAAACGTCTTGCTTCTTCATTAAGGGTGTTTAGCAGGTTCTGCTCTCTTTTAATGAGTTCAAATTGTTGTATTTCAGTTATGTCTGAATAGTTTTCTGTGGCCGCTGTTTGAATATAAACCTGGCACTCCTGAGGGAGACTCAAAAAATTTTCTAGATTTATCGGGTCTTTCAGAAGATGGTCAAAAGGAAAGAGTGTCCGATCTGTTTCTCCTTCTAATGAAGTTTCAAAAGAGTAGCCCCCTTGAATAGATGGTTTAATTCTTTCACTTTTCGCACTTTCTAAAATTTCTTGAAAATAGCTTTTGTAATCTTCGACTTCTATTTCGAGAGGTCGTCCTGATTCGTCACGAAAACCATTAATATATTTGTAGATAGAGTCTTTTGAAGGTTTTCCGTTTTGATCTAAAAAGTTATTTTTGTTTTTTAAAATGATTGAGAGTTGGGTGTCAGATAATATTGGTGTTAGTTCGTGCTCACCACTTGATTTTCTAAAAATTTTAGCTGTCTTATCAGTCGAAGCAGAAGAATCGGCTGTGCATATCTTCCAATAATGTCTTAAATGCGACCTTACGCAGCCAAAGGCTAATGCTGTAAAACAAGAAGTCAAAATTAAAAGGCACAAACCAAAGACTTTTAAACCAGATGCCAGTTCGGGTTTGCGATCTTTGAAAACTCTATCTGAACTAATTTCTTGAGTTTGACTGTCTAATCGAAGGTACATATGAAAAATTTTATCATTTCAATGTTGCCGATCAATTAATCTAATGAAAAAATTTGGTTAAACTTAAAAAAAGATTCGAATATATGATTTTGAATTTTGGAGAGAAGTTCTTTTTGCTTCTATTTTGATATTAAAGTTGAGCTTCGGCGAATTTAAGGGGTGCTTTCGAGCTCTTCTAGTTGTTGTTTGCGAATGACCAGGCGATCATCTGACTGGATGATTTTTTTCGCTTTTTCTAAGTAAGATTTGCTTTCTTGGAGATTATCTGTTTTTAGAAGGGTGGCCAGGCGAAGGTAAGCACCTGAGAGCCAAACATGGATCAGGAAGGGGTCGACCCCTTCTGCATGGGATTGGATGATCTCTATGCCTTTTAAAGTTGTTTCGATCCCTTCCTTTTTTTTGCCATTTAGATAGAGGGCCTCACCAAGATGAGCTACCCAATCTCCCTTTTCAGCGTTATTTAAAGGGTAGTGTTCTACTGCAAGTTTTAGCTCTTTTTCAGCAGATGGGTAGTCTTGTAAAAGATTATCTGCCGTTGCTGAAAGATAGTGGAAAAGGTGTCGTTCCTTCAGCCCTTTCTCTTCGGCAATCTTTGTCATCGCCTCTGCTTCTTTTTTGACCAAGAGGGCATAGGTTCGATCATGGGTTTTATAAAAAAGATGTTTCCAAGCTAGAAGCCTTCCCGTCAAAGCACCTATTAACATTGAGTTGTTATGATGATGGACAGCTTCGACGATTGCTTCGTCATAAAGTTGAATGGATTTTAAGCTTTCCCCTTTTTCCCTAAGCTGGTCGGCCTGATCTAAAAGACCAATTCCAGAGTTTGCAAATGTAATAGCCATTAATATAACTGCAATATTCATCATCTTCTTTTCAACCTAGGTTAACCATCTGATTAATCGGAGAGGTAGGACTTTTCGAGAAGTTTGACCCGGAGTTCTTCGATTTGAAGGGGAGGATCGGCCGGGAAGAGAGCCGCGAGAATTTTTTGATGTTTCCACCCCTCTTGGTATTGCCCACGGTCGAAGTAGAGTTCGGCTAAGTAGTATTCGACAGTTGGGTGAGTGGCATCGAGAGCGTGGTATTTCTCGAGAGAGAGGAGCGCATCCTTGACTCGAGAGAGTTGCATGGAGAGCATCGCGTGGTAAAACCAGCCCGCTTTAAAAGTCGGCCAATCTTTTAAAATATTTTCAATCTTTACTCGATGGGCCATGAGAGAATTTCGATCTTTATCGTTTTGTTGAAAGAGGAGTTCGATCCCCTTGGCATTGCAACAACCAGTCAAATAGTCAGTGGCGAAGGAGGTAGGTTTTAGGTCGGCTTTAGCAAAGTGGTGTTTTGCAACGTCTTCTTTCCCTAAAAGGAGATTGACGTAGCCCATCAGCTCATGAAGAAGGGGATCTTCTTCTAGATAGGGGAGAGCTTTTTCGTAAAACTGAAGGACTTTTTCATACTCACCCTTGTGCCAATAGGTGGAGGCCTCATTCATGTGGGCCATTCCAACAACTTCTTTGATGGTCCGTTTGGTCAGGTGGCAATACTCTAAGTTGAGGTAAGTCTGATCGGGTAAGTGGACCCCTCGTGCTGTTGTCTCAATGTTAAAAGGGCCCCCTTCCCCTTCGTAGCGGACAAAAATGTGGCCAGGGGGTGTGATGATCTCAAGAGCGAGGCCCAAACGTTGGGCTAAACAAAGATATAAAATCGAAACACCTAAGCAGACGCCCCGTCTTGCATCGACAACGGAGGGGAGAGCGGTATATTTATCGATCTCGGGGACTGAAGCTGAATGGGGTGGGAAACGGAAGCCCATCTCATCAAAAATAAATGTTGTCAGAGCATTGACGATCTCGATAGGCTTTGCCCCTTTCCGTAATTTGGCTTGTATGTGCAAGGCCATGATATCAAAAATGGCTTCAAAGCGTTCAACATCACTCCCTTGACTAACTAGTAGAGCGCGGCCTAGATCGATTTCTTCTGGAGAAAGGCTTAAAATTTCCTTTTCATTGAGCAGCTTGCTTCCTTTGAGTTGACGGTTTTGGAAGCCATCAGAAAGGGTTCGGATTAGCTCTAATTCTTCTTTGTTAAAGGAAGAGGGGACACTGGAGGGATTGGAGGCGACAGCATTCACAATCGAATCAAGTAAAGTTGTCGGAAGGGGAGGGAGTGGGCTATTACTTTTACCCTGTAAAAGAAAACAAGCTTGTTGATAAGCCTTTTTTCCCTCTTCCGTCTCTGGAAAAAGGCGGTAAAAAGCTAATTGCTTAGAAAGTGAATTTCGATCAAGGCGGGAAAAGATCGCCTTCCGTTCACTTGTCGGAAGGATGACCATGAGAAAAGAGAGAAATAAGAGTAGGCTTTGACACATCATGATGACTTCCTTATGTTAAGGCTTAGGAAATCAAGTGACAATCAGAATGGATCCCCTCCTTATTTCAGGTAGTTCTCACCCCGTTTTGGCTAAAGAATTAGCCGCCTTAATGGGCATTTCATTGGGAAAGGTCTCATTGTTCCAGTTTCCAGATGGAGAGACAGGGGTAGAAGTTCTCACTCCTGTAAGAGGAAAAACTGTTTTTGTTTTGCAATCTTGCGTGGGGAAACCGAACGATTACCTATTTGAAATGGCTTTGATCTTAGATGCACTAAAGAGAGCCGGTGCAGAGAGAACAATTGCGATCCTCCCTTACTACCCCTACTGCAGGCAAGACAGAATCGATGTTCCCGGAGAACCCATTGCCGCAAGAGTGGTTGCCGATCTGTTGGAAAGCACGGGTATCCACGAAGTAGTTTCGGTTGAACTCCACCAAGGACAGCTAGAAGGTTTTTTTTCGATCCCTTTTTTGCATATTCGAACCACACCCAAACTTTTCAAAGAGCCCCTAAAAAAAATCTTAAAAAAAGAGCCCCTTTTTGTGGCCCCTGATGTGGGAAGCATCAAGATAGCCAGAGCTTTTGCCAAAGAGTTTGAAACTGATTTTATCGTTGTGGATAAGCAAAGGCACGGGCACGAAGGAAAGATAGAGATTTCTCTCCTTGGCGACGTCAAAGGGAGAGAGGTCGTCATCACCGATGATTTGGCAGCAACAGGGACAACTCTTGCGATGGCAGCCTCACTTTGCCAGGAAAAAGGAGCTTCCCGTATTCTAGGAGTTGTTACCCATGTTTTGCTTGATGAAAAAGGATGGCAAAATTTACTGCATTCTCCCTTCGAACAGATTTTTATCTCTAATTCAGTTCCCCAAGTAAAGAAAAGAGAAAAAATCGAAATTTTGACGATCGCGCCGCTTTTAAAAGAAAGTTTATTCAGCCTTATTGATACTAGAGTATAATATTTTCAATGTTCACTCGCCCTCTGCCCTTACTTCTTCTGTTCTGCCTCGGGCACTTTGTTGTCGATTTTATGTGGGGCGTTTGGCCTCTTTTTAAGACTTTGCAGGGGATAGATCTCGCCTGGGCAGGTCTTGTCGGCGGAGTTGGAGCCTTTTTCGCTGAGATTTCTCAAGTGTTTTTTGGGGGATGGAGCGATCGGGGCGGTCGTTTCTTATTAATAGCTCTTGGGATCTTGCTGGCCATGGCCATCCCTACACTCCCACTTGCTTCTGGTATTTTAGGCTATCTTCTTATCTATCTTACGTTTGCTATTGGCTCTGCTGCTTTCCATCCAGCTGCAGCGGGCGGTATCGCTTCTTTATTTCCGCAAGCACGCGGCACGACACTTGCCCTTTTTTGGGCATCGGGCGGCTTAGGACTTGCTTTAAGTCAGCTCACATTTGCTAAAATTTACACCTCTTTTAATGAGGGGACTATTGTTCTTTCATTGATCGGTCTACCCCTTGTTATATTAGCCTTCTTTCTCCATCGGCAAAAAGTTTCTAGCGGCATTTCGACTCAAAAGAAACCTTTTTCCTTCACTCAAATTTTTCAATTTTTCCGTCGGCGAGACACAAGGCTTCTTTGGCTTTTCCATTTCTCCATCACTTCAATTTATTGGGGGACGATCTTCTATTTTCCCGACATTTTGAAAGAAAAGGCGTGCCCTAGCTGGATTTGTGATGGAACAGGTCACCTCTTTTTTGTTTTGGGGGCAGCTTTTATGTCTCTTCCAGCAGGATGGATTGCCGATCGATTTTCGCCCCGTTCAGTGCTCCAAGTGACGGTGCTTGTTTCGATGGTGGCCTATTTCATCCTCCTTTTATCGCCCGATCTCCCGGCTTATATCCTTCTTCCGCTTGCCATGGGTGTCGGGGCGGGTCTTGGAGTTGTAACTCCTCTGACGATCGCTTGGGGAAATGCCATGGTTCCTGAATCTCCTGGACTCATCTCTGCATTTCTCATGGGATTTGTCTGGTTCGTCTCAGAACTCGTTGGGATCACAGGTGTGGGTCTCCTATCCCGCCTCTTCGATGAGGCAGGGGCTACTCAGTCGTTAGTTGTCCTCGGACTTCTATTTGTGCTAGCATCCTTCTCGCTCTACCGTCTGGGTAAAGCAGAAGAGACTGTGATCGCATGACCTCATCCATTCAAGATAAGTTAAAAGATATTGTTGCCCTTGCCAAAAGAAGAGGGTTCGTTTATCCCTGTTCGGAGATTTATGGGGGGTTTGCCAATAGCTATAGCTTTGGCCCCTATGGAGCTCTTCTCAAGAAGAACATCAAAGATGCCTGGTGGCGTACCTTCACTCAGCTAAGGAGTGACATGGTGGGTCTTGACGGACCTATTTTGCTCCATCCAAAAGTTTGGGAAGCATCGGGTCATGTTGCTGGTTTCCACGATGCTCTTGTCGACTGTAAAAGTTGTAAGTCCCGTTTTAGAGCTGATCATTTAATCGAAAATGCCCTCCATCGAGAGGTCGAAGGGCTTCCCTTAAGCGAAGTGACAGCGATTATCCACGACAACAAGATCCCTTGCCCCAAATGCAAGGCGGTCGACTGGACCGACGCTCGTCAATTTAACCTTATGTTCCACACCCCGCTCAAAAAGACGAAGAATGGAGAAGAGGAGGAAATCGCTTACCTCCGTCCAGAAACAGCCCAAGCGATTTTTATCGATTTCAAAAACATCATCGACACCATGCGAAAGCGTGTTCCATTTGGAGTTGCTCAAATGGGTAAAGCTTTCCGGAATGAGATCACGCCAGGGAACTTTATCTTCCGAGTCATCGAATTCGAACAAATGGAGATTGAATACTTTATTCCTCCTACAGGTTGGGAAAGTCATTTTGAACAATGGCTCGCGACTATGAAAGAGTGGTGCCGTTTAATTGGTCTTAAGGAAGAGAAGCTCAAATTGTATGAGCATCCGCAAGATAAGCTCTCCCATTATTCAAAGCGGACTGTAGATATCCTCTATGAGTTCCCTTTTGGCTGGTCGGAACTTTATGGCTTAGCTTACCGGACCGATTTTGACCTCAAGCAACATGCAGAACACTCAAAGACAAAAATTCTCTATACCGATCCTGAAACTCAGGAAAAGTATGTCCCTCATGTGATTGAACCAACATTTGGGGTAGAGAGGACTTTCCTCGCCCTCCTCTGTCAATCGTACGAGGAACAAACCCTTGGAGAAGGGGATGTCCGGACAGTTTTGCATCTACCTCCTACTCTTGCTCCGATCAAAGTAGCGGTTTTCCCTCTGATGCGCAAAGATGGCCTTGCAGAAATAGCGGATGCCATTTTCAAAGCCCTTTCTCCTCATTTTCAGGCTGAATATGACGAAGGGGGAGCGATTGGTAAACGCTACAGAAGACAAGATGAGATCGGAACGCCGTTCTGCGTTACAATCGATTATCAGACCAAAGAGGATGGCACCGTCACCCTCCGCCATCGCGACTCGATGAAGCAGGAGAGAGTCCACAAGGATGAATTGCTCACTGTTATCAAAAATCTGATGCAAACCGGTTAGGGGTACTGGCACATAAGTGCCCCTATTTTATCCATTACTCAGATACCTAAATCAAACGACTCAGAATCAATCGTCTATCAATTTATTGAAAAATTGTATCCTTTGGGATACAATTTTGATATATGGAAGTTGAAATCGAGATTGAGATCTATGAAACAGCCTCAGGTCGATGCCCTTTTGATACATGGTTTGAAAATATTCGAGAAATACATACTCGGGCGAAAATTCTTACCCGACTCGATAGACTAAGAGTTGGTAATTTCGGAGATTGTAAGACTCTTGGCGAAGGAATCGGTGAACTTCGAATCCACTACGGACCTGGAATAAGAATTTATTACTCCAAGATAGGGAATAAGGTAATTTTATTGCTTTGTGGAGGGGACAAAGGTTCACAAGTTAAAGACATTAGGAAAGCAAAGGAGTATTTAAAAGACTATCAATCTAGGGAGAAAAAACATGGCTAAAAGTAAGAACTATCAAAAATGGCTTCTAGAGAAGTTAAAAGATCATGACGAAGCAGTTGCCTATCTCAATGCCGCTTTAGAGGAGAGTCTAAAAGGGGACGAAGAGTCTCAATACCTCTTTCTCATTGCTCTTAGAAATGTTGCAGAAGCTCAAGGGGGTATAGGTGCTTTGGCTAAAAAGGCTCATGTTGGAAGAGAGAGCCTTTATAAAAGTCTTTCTGAAAAAGGAAATCCAAAATGGCACACTCTTGTCTCTTTAGTAATGGCATTAGGACTGAATTTGCGATTGAGCTAACTAGAAGTTAATCTCACTCATTGGAACAGAGTCAAATTTTCCGTGATTTTCGAATTGAAAATATACATACAAATTTCCTTTTAGTTTTTCCTGTTCTCTGATCATTCTAAGTTCCTCAAGATCCTTAGAAGAAAAACTGTTAAGAAACGCATCGGTAGCAACAGATGCTGACGAGCCTGCAGTAATTACCTTACCATTATTTAAAGTCCAATCTCGCTTTAAAAATACTATAGAAGTCATAAATTCTGCTTCAAAATAAAAACACATATACCCTTTTGGGTTTATTGAAAAGAACAAATAGAAAAGATTTAAATTGCTCTCAAATACTTTTCAGGTTCTTTTGCTTAAAAGAGCGAATAAGAAGATTTTTACCTGTGTGGCTGGAGTCAACAAATTCGATGATGTCAGTCTTGTAGCCTTGTGAAATAAGGTATTCACCGCGACGGGCATCGGTGAGGAGAGCGGCAAATTTTTCGGCGATGGCTCCCCATTTGAGAAGAGGGTACCACTCCTCTTTGTCGAGAGTAGGGAGGAGTTCTTGCTGGCAACAGGGGGCGATCAGAAGCCCTTTAGCTTCCCATTTGATCCCTTGTTCAATCGCTACGTCGGTTGCTGTATTGCAAGCATGGAGTGCGACGATCAGATCAGGTTTGAAGGGGGGCGTAAAAGCGTCGATATTCCCTTCGATAAATGAGATGTTACTCCACCCCAATTGCTCAACTTTTTTATTCAGATCTTCGATGACCTCTTTCTTCCGATCGACCCCGATGATTTCTGCTTCCCCTTTGAAGTAGGCATAGAGGGCGAGAGTGAGATAGCCTTTCCCGCAACATAAATCGATGATCCTAGGTTTTTTGAACTCCTGCAGAAGAGGGGTAGAAATCTGGATGAAATGATTGATCTGGGTGAATTTATCTCGTTGGGAATAGGGGATTTTACCCTCTTTGTCTTGGATGCCCACTGCTTGTAGGAACGGATGGATCACCCCTTCCGGAAAAGGGTAGGCTTTAATTTTATTATGAGAAGTAGGGACGTTCACTCCCACTTTTTCCTTCTTAGTGGCTCGAAATTCTCCCCTTCGATTGGCTAAAAGATGGAGGGTTTCATTCTCATATTCCAAATGAGCTTGTTTAAAGAGAAGGAGAAGCTCCTGTAATCTCTTTTCTCCCTCTTGCTCGGAATGATTCTCATGGAAAACTTGATGCCCCTTTTGCAGGGAAAACTGATAATAGATCCCATTCTTACCATCTAAGCGGACAATATTGACCTTTTTTAGAAGAGAGTTTTTTTCTCTTGGAGATGAAAGAGAACCATTTAAAAGTTTAATTATCATGTGTATCATTATACACGATGAACCCCCCTCTTGCCGAAGCTTTACGTCCTACCGAACTCCAAGAAATCTTGGGACAGGGGCACCTTCTTGCCGAAAAAGGGGTGGTCGCTCAATCGGTTAAAAATAATCGCCCCTTTTCCATGGTTTTATTTGGACCGCCTGGGTGTGGAAAAACAACTTTAGCTAGAGCCTATGCCAAAGCTTTCCAAGGAAGTTTCTATGAAATTTCGGGGGTTTCACAGGGCACAAGCGAAATCAGAAAAGTGGTCGAATCGATTGAAAAAACCCCTCTCTTTCAAGGACGTTCCTTTCTTTTTGTTGATGAGATCCACCGTTTCACTCGTGTGCAACAAGATTTTCTTCTACCTCTCGTCGAGCGGGGAATTCTTACCCTGATAGGGGCTACAACTGAAAATCCCTCTTTTGTTCTTTCCCCTGCTCTTTTATCCAGGCTGCGCACACTTGAAGTAAAATCTTTAAATGAAGAGGCGTTGAATACATTATTAGGTCGTTACGAAGAAAAAAGGGGCAAACTTTCTCTCGACCAGGATGCAAAGTCTTATCTGTTAAATTTGGCTCAAGGTGATGGCCGCTATCTTTTAAATGCCCTTGAATTGATCGAAGGGGAGGGAAGATCTCTCAACCGTCAAGAGCTAGAGCAGGTCCTCCAGAAAAAAGCTCCCCTGTATGATAAGCAGGGGGAGCACCACTACAACCTCATTTCGGCTCTCCATAAAGCTGTGCGTGGTTGCGACCACGAAGCTTCTCTTTACTGGCTTGAGAGGATGATGAGAGGGGGAGAGGATCGTCATTTTCTTTTGCGCCGTCTTCTGAGAATGGCTGTTGAAGATGTGGGCCTTGCAGATCCTCAGGCTCTCCGCCTTATTCTAGACGCAAAAGCGACTTTCGAAGCGCTCGGATCTCCAGAAGGAGACCTCGCGCTCTACCAGGCCACTCTCTATCTTGCTCTGGCTCCTAAAAGCAATCGCCTTTACCTCGCTCAAAAAAATGTCCAAGCTTGGTGCGAAGAAACAGACGATCTTCCTCCCCCCAAAAACATCCTGAATGCCCCCACCCGTTGGATGGCTGGCCAAGGTTATGGAAAAAATTACATTTACGAGCCAAGCACCCCTTTTGAAACATCTGGACAATCTTTCCTGCCAGAGGGAGTTGAACGAATTTCTTGTTACGAACCTGCCAACCGCGGCTTCGAGCGGGAAATTAAAAAGCGAATCGATAGCTTAAAGCAAGAGCGAGAAAATTCTAGATGACAGCGATACGATTAATCTTATGGAATCATCAGATCGGAAGAG
>JAGVKY010000165.1 GCA_020050175.1 Parachlamydiales bacterium | reverse complement strand
GAGGGCTGTGCTTTGCACGCTCGAGGAGGGAGGATTGATTTATCGAAGGCAGAATGGGCCCCTTAACGGGGCGCGGGGGTGTCCCCGACCTGTTTTTGATGATTTACTTAGATATTCAGATAGAGTTTTTCAACAACGCCCCAAGGAAGCAGAATTCCCTTGGCCACATCAATTAGATGTAAATAGGTTCTTATAAATACTGCTAAACAGCCTGTTCGTTAATAGCTCTTTGAAGATTTTTAGCAGCCACAATCGATTGATTAAAAGTACGGCCATAATTCGCTTGGTCTTCAGGCGATTGATTAAGAGCATGGAGATAATTTGCTAGGTCTTCAGGATTAACATATTCCCGAGCCTTTATGCCATCTAACTCTTTTTTCTCAGTAAGTGCAAGAAGCGCTCTATTTGCCGCTTCCGCTTCGGCTCTTAATTGTTGTATTTTTTGTTTTTCTCCAGCTTCAGCCTTGGGCAAAATAGGAATGCCCTTGGCATCGATTGGAGGAAGTCCAAAGTCCCTTTGATTCACCTTTTGTCTTGGGGCAGGCTCAGCAGCTTCGTTATCTAAACGAGCTTTTTCTTTAGCTACGCCTTGGCACTTTTTGACAACAAGGTAAACAAAAAAGAGAAGTAGGATGGACCAGATCATGGAGCTTGCTAAAGCTTGACCGGCAGAAATCGGAACCACTCTGGAAGAGATCTTTCGTGCGAGGTAAATGGCAGGCGCTAATGCAAAACGGAGAGCAGCAACAGTAGCTGTCTTGAAAGAAGCAAGACTGAACTTCACGCCAAAGTTGAAGCTCGGTAAGCGAGCTACCTCCAAAAGGCAAAATTGAGAAACGCTAGAAGCTACCATTGAAGATCCCTAAAAAATATAAATAATTATTTTATTCAATTAAATAATTACCTTCAATCAAAAAAATATTATTCTTTAAAAAGCTTGGAAAGAGGGACAACAACAACAGAAGTTTCGCTTAACCAAGATTTAAGGGCCGCAAGAGTACCAGGCTTCGGGTGGCCGATAGCGATCGCCGTTCCCCTTTTCTTCGCCACCTCTTCGAGAGTTTTAAGTTGGGCTAAAATTTTCTCTGTCTCCTCGTTGTTATCGAGAAAAATGTCTTTGATCAGGCAAGGGACTCCATAGGCATCAGCTGCTTTTTTTCCCTGCGAGGCATGAAAAGTAAAGGAGTCAAAAAAGAAAAGTTTTTTCTCTTTTAACACCTCCATCACTGGGCACATCGAAGGGTAGGAGGAGGTGAAAGCACTACCGGTATGGTTATTAATCCCGATGCAACCTTTGACCTGTTTTAGATGCCATTCGAGTTTTTGTTGGATCGTCTCACGGGAATCTCCTACCAGGAGGAGATTTTTCCGAAGCGTCGAGGGATCCCGAAAAGCTTCCATTGGAACGTGAGCTAAAATGTCATGCCCTTTTTCTCGCGCTTTTTCCAAAAGGATCTCTAAATTTTCTGAATCTGGCATGAAGGCCAGGGTTATCTCCTTCGGAAGATCGATGAAAGCGTTAACAAGGGGCATATCATGGGCCATGTCATCGATCACAATTGCGATTCGAGCCTGAGCCATCAGTGAAAAAGAAAGAACTACGAAGAGAAGAAAAGAGCGCATCATGAAGAGAAAGTATTTCTCGACATTGTACACCCGAATTTTTAGAGAAACAATGGCGGAGGAGGTGGGATTCGAACCCACGGTACAGTTTCCTGTACACACGCTTTCCAAGCGGGCTCCTTAAGCCACTCGGACACTCCTCCAGCGGAAAAAAGATTACTACCTACTGACTTTAGAGGACAAGCGAATTCTCCTCTCTTATCTCTGTGCTCTCTGTGATCTCTGTGGTAAATAAAAAATAAAACACCACAGAGATCACAGAGAAGAGGTTACTCTTTAGTAAGGTTAGATTCACTAATAAGAGGGGATATTTTAAAATGGAAGCCTGCCTTGAGGGACTACCTAGTAGTTTTGGTATTCTCTAGCAACGATGTTTTTTTATCTTACGGGATCTCAACGTTCCATTTCTCGCGAGAGATGGAGGAAGAGGACCCACCTTAATTTTTTAAGGTTGTTAGATACGCTCTAGGCCCTCTTGGCGGGTTTTTTTATTAAGGTTTGACTAGCTTAAACTCGACGAGAGCCTTTCGATGCTCTAGATTTAAAAGAGGAAGAAGTTCCTCGTGTTCTTTTTCTTTTTCCCCAAATCTCCCCTTCCATTCTGCTTTGACTTTAGTCAAAAAGTATTCTTTTGAGGCAAAGCGATCTTTTAAAGTGGTGAGAAATGTGTTGTGCTCCCTCCCTTGCCTATAAGAAGGCATTTTTGGAGGCATTTTTAAAATCGACATCTGCTCTTTTTTATAATCCCATAGAAAAGAGGTGTGATGGACAAAACGCCCTTTAGCAAAGGCCTGAGCATTCCCTCCTATCTTTTTTTCTTCGATGACATAATCATTTTCTTTTAGAGCAAAAGGGTGGGGATCAAAGACCCTTTCATAAAAAGAGCCGCTCCACCGAAAAAGATCGTGCGGAAAAGGACTAATTTCAAAATCGGCGGCATTACCGATAAAAGTGACAAAGAGGGTGTTTTCGTCGATGACAACTGTCCCTCCACCCGAAAAACGGCGCCATAAAGGGATTTTTTTCACTCTATCTAGATGGATCACCTCTTCTGCTCGGGCTGAAAGCCCCATCACGACTGCAGCAGGAGATCCTCTGTTGATCAGACAGTAGTTGTGATGATCGGCTCGGAAAAGAGCCTCTTCGATTTTGAGCTGCTCCCAAATCGGAACATCCAAAAGTTCGATAAAATTAAAGTCCACAGCCGGGAGGGGTGTAGTTAGCGTATCTTTTAAGAGCGACCATCAGCACGGAAATATCGGCAGGAGTAACGCCTGACAGCCGAGAGGCTTGCCCTAATGTTTCGGGCTGATGGAAAGTTAAACGGTCCTTTGCTTCATGACGAAGACCTTCCACTTTGAAAAAATCAAAGCTTCTAGGAATCCTCATCTCCTCTTTCGATTGCAGCCTTTCGATCTCGGTCTCTTGCCGATCAATATAGCCTTGGTATTTCATCCCAAGCTCGAGCTGCAAGTTGATCTCTTCGCCAAAATCTCTGACATGCTCAGGAAATTCGGCATGGAGTCTTTTATAAGAGTAGTCAGGTCGCGCCAAAATTTGAGCTAAGCTATGACCTTTTCCATGAATGGTTCTGTACGTTTTGGAAAACCGTTCCTTTTCCTGCTCTAACAAAGCCCTTTTTTCCAAAAGGCGTTTGTAGCGAGTTCTGTCAATCAGCCCCAGTTGGTACCCTTTTTCTCTCAACCTAAGGTCGGCGTTATCTTGCCGGAGCAAAAGACGGTATTCGGCCCGACTGGTGAACATCCGATAAGGCTCTGAAAGCTCTTTGGTGATCAGATCATCGATCATCACCCCAATATAGCTCTCTCTCCGATCAAGGACAAAAGGCCCTTTTCCTTGTACCTTTAAAGCTGCATTGATCCCTGCGATCAACCCTTGCCCTGCCGCCTCTTCGTATCCCGTTGTGCCATTGATTTGACCTGCAAAGAAAAGCCCTTCCACGACTCTTGCTTCGAGAGATGAGTTGATCTGACCACTAGGAACATAGTCATATTCGATGGCATAGGCAGGACGGATGATTTCGGCATTTTTCAGAGCTGGAATGCTTCTGACATAAGCATATTGAACATCAAAAGGGAGAGAAGTCGAAATACCGTTAAGGTAAACTTCTTCGGTTGTTAACCCCTCAGGCTCTAAAAAGATTTGATGACGCTCTTTATCGCTAAAGCGGACCATCTTATCTTCGATCGAAGGACAATACCGGGGACCGACGCCGGTAATTTTTCCCGAATAGAGAGCTGACCGATGCAAATTCTCCAAGATGATTTTTTTCGTCTCTTCAGTCGTGTAGGTGATATGGCAAGAAATTTGCGGAAGAGGTTCTTTATCTGGAGGATCAAAAGAAAATGAAACGCCCGACTCACCCGGCTGCTCGTCAGTTAATGACCAATCGATCGAACGGCGATGAACACGAGGTGGAGTCCCCGTTTTGAGCCTCCCTAACCGAATGCCAAAATCCTCAAGACTTTTAGAAAGACCTTGAGAGGCACCATCTCCTAAACGGCCGCCAGAAAAACTATCCTGACCGATGTGGATTAAGCCGCGGAGAAATGTACCCGATGTCAAAATAACCGCATGACCCCGGTATTCAATCCCTTCACGAGTCAGAACACCTTGGATCTTGCCATTCTCGACAAGTAAGGACTCTCCAGAACCCTGTTTTACAGAAAGTCCTGTCGTCCTCTCGAGCCGTTGCCTCATCTCATGTTGGTAAGCGAGCTTGTCAGCTTGGGCTCTAGGTGCCCAAACAGCAGGACCCTTCGTGGCATTGAGCATCCGAAACTGGATGCCAGTGCAATCAGTAACCTTGCCCATTTCACCGCCAAGGGCATCGATTTCTCGGACAATATGTCCTTTACCGATTCCCCCAACAGCTGGGTTGCAGCTCAT
>JAGVKY010000016.1 GCA_020050175.1 Parachlamydiales bacterium | reverse complement strand
TCCTGATCCATTTCTTTATCCATAGCCATTCTCAACCTTCCTTCGCCTAAGCGGCTTCAATAAGATAGAGAAGGGGTTTTGTTTTTGGATGACCCCTTCTCATCCTTTCCGTAGATTCTCTAAGCTGGTGATTATCTACCAGCGTTTGTAGCCATCGACTTAATAGCAGTGTTCATCGCACTGATAATGGAGGTCGAAGCTTCAGAGATTTGGGAAAGGTGGTTCATCAACATTTGCATTTCGAACATATCGCCAATGCTAATGTCTTCGTTATTCCCTTCAATTTCTTTCATCTTTGACTGAACTGCTTCTGTCGCCTTGGCTATTTCATCAAATAGCGGATTAACATCAATCCCTTCACGCTTCCCAGTTCCTGAAAACCCTGTCATACTCTTAATTCCTCCCTAGAGGGTATCCCTTGCGGGATAATTGTTTATAAAAAATATTATTGCCTAGACTTTGTAGGGATTCTTCCCACAACTTTTAGGAGTGAAATATAGCCGTAAACGAGATGTCCAACCTTTTCAAAGTCTTCGCCTTCAAGGCCTTGTTGTAACATTTTTTTCAGGTCTTGAAGCTTTCCAGCCACTTTATCTTTAAGTGCCTTCGTTGCTCCGCCTTCTCGAAGTTTTTCTTCGAGATCAAAAGTAAAAGACTTAATGTCAGCTTTACTTTTCTTTGTGCCTTTTTGACCTTCTAAACCGTACATAATCACCTTCGCTTGAGCTAATCCCCGACCTCCCTAAGGTCGATTATAGCATAATTATCTATTATAATCAATTTTGAACTTTTCCCCGTCTTTTTCTAGATATATTCCGTCTTGAGTAATAGAAGTAATATTCATCCCATCTATTGAATCGCCGACAGCTAAGATCCGTCCATTGATTACTACACTGGTTTTACCACCTTCTCGCCCTAACACACCAGATACTTTGTAGCGGCTTGTTAAATTTGTCATTCCTTCAACACGTTGTTCTAGGACAAGGTTTTGTAAAGTTCTAACACCAGGTAATTTAGCAAGTTCTGTTACCGCAGTTTTAAAATTAGCTTCTTGATCTTTTGAGATCGTTCCTGAAAGCCGTAATTGTCCTTCAGAAAAAGCTACTTTTACTTGCTGAAAACCTCTGTTTCTCAAAATAGAACTTGCTTGGTTTATGAGATCTTCTTCTACGACCACTCTATATTCCAGATGTTCAGGGAAGTTAAAGTTTTGATTCATATATTCAATTAATGAATCGAGTTGTCGTCTTTTTTGAACGATCCCCGTAAGAGTATAAACACCAGGAGAGGGCGAAAACATGGAGATTCCCTTCCATTCTGGGTTTTGACTTAAAGTTTCATTCGTCTGCTGCCAAACAAATTCATCGACGATAACATTATCATCAACCGACCGGATGGCTGAAATGCTCTGTAAACCTAAAAGAAGTTCAGAGTGCTCAACATTCGTTAAAACGTGACCAATAAGAAGAAGCCTGCCTGTCTTTTCATTATAAGAGAAACGAACATCAGGATCGGATACTAGAATCTGTTCCACCTTCTTTTTGACGTCAACATCTTGTGTTTTTTCAACCTCTTCCGTTTTTAAAAGGCTTCTTACTCCCAATCCAACGATGGCAAAAAGGGCACTTAAAACAGCGATCAGAATAAAAGCACCCAAAATACTAAAAGAGGGAGTTGCAGGCTCTGGCGGGGGCGGCAGAGCATCTTTAAGAGGCGTTTTTTCTCCTTGCTTCTGGAGGACTTTAACAATAGAGGGGAGGAGAGGCGAGATAATAGTGCTTCTATCCCCTTCGTTATCCACTACTATAAAGGAGGAGGTTCCTAGCGTAACCACTTTGTTAGGCGGAAGAGTGATCTCTCCTTGGATCTTATTATCTTCAATAAAGGTCCCATTTCGACTGCCGAGATCAGTTAAAAGAAGCGTTCCATCCTCATTTAAGGAGAGACGGGCATGCTGCCTGGATACACTGACATCTTGAAAAACAATATCAGCTGATTGAGAGTCTGTCCCAATCGTGTAAGTATGGTCCTGAAGCAGAGGAAATTCGGCACCACTATTTGGACCGCCAACTACCTTCAGAATGAAACGACTTCCTTCCAAAAGGTCGAAATGAACTTCAGGGATGCCAGAAACTCCTTCAGGGGTGATTTCGCCAAAAATTGACTCTCGGTGGTTATCTTGCATATCCTGGTCGGGTTCCTTGCTTACTTGGTTGTATTTCAAAAGAAGATCGCCGATCTTGAGTTCGTCTCCATCGCTGAGAACTTCTGGAGCTACAAGGGGTTCGCCATTAAAGAGAGTGTTTTCTGGTTCGACAAGGTTTTGAACAAGAATTGAACCATCCACTAGAGAAAAAGCAAGATGTTGATCCGCAACAGATGGATCTTCGATTAGAAACTTGGCCTCTGTCGGATCGCTCCCGAGCACCCATTTCTTTTCTATACTATCGAAAGAGAATCTAGTTTCTGTCTCTTTCTCTCCACCTGTGAGTTGCAGTTCGCCGACTATCACGTTTTAAGCCTGCCTTTCTGGAAGAGATCTTTTTCTTCTTTCCAGTAGTCGATCGTATTCAGAAACTCTTCGAGGTTCTCTCTAAATTCTTCGTAGGAAAAAGAGTAATCGAATATTAGGGAGAGAGTCAAATCTTTACCATCTAAGGAAAGCCCTAAAACAGCGCCCGAAGTTGACTGGCCTAAAAGATTTCCATTCAACAAATGGATGAACCATTCCTCTTTTTTTTCTTCCACCATAGGGGTGAAAGCAGAAAAAAGAAAAAAACCAGGTGGAGTATCCCGAATTTCAACTGAAACTTCTTCTTCCACAGGAAGAGTGTAAACTCCAGCCGATTCTTCGGTTACTTTTTCGGGAAGATTAAATTCCCGAGCAAATGAGCGCATAGCTTCGTACAATACCATCAATCTTCACTATAATCTTTCCTAGGGATTTTGCGCGCGTTACCCTTAAAGTGTTAAATAGCATTAACATAACTATAAAACCTAAAGACTAGGTAAAGAATGGGGTATAATTTTTCGTTTGTTGAAAAGTTTGTCGAGGTGGTACACACTCATTTCACGCCTGGAACGATTGTGATGTACCGACCCTTACTGAGAGCACACATACTTTCAAAAGTTCTTCTCACCATGTTAGCCCTATTACAGGCTAACCCGCTTGCTGCTGAAGGAGTTTTAAGTCGCCGAGAGGCGAAAAAATCTCTTAAAGAAGCAAAAGGAGAAGCGACTAACTCCAACTTTTTGGAAACGAGAGCTAAAAAACTTGTAGCCGAAGCTGAAGTAAAACCGAGCGACTTTCTCCGAGCTCTCGATTTACCTCCCGAAATTCAGGAGCTAAAACCAAGAGTTGCACCTCAAGTAGAAGAAGCTCCCTCTCCTCAAGAACCCCCTGCAGAAGAAGAAGCTCCATTAAAACCTGCTGCTTCAACTCCAACTCCTAAAGCCCAAGTGCCTGCTCCTGCAGAAAATATCCCGGAATTACAGCCCCTTCCACCTACTCCACCCCAAGAACCTGAAGATGAACAGACAAAAACACCGACGGGAAAAGAAAAGTTTTTAGTTAATCTCTCAAATGTGTCGATGGCTGAGTACATTCGATTCATTAGCCGAATTTCAAACAAAAATTTTCTCTTTAACGAAGATCAATTAAATTTTAATGTGACCATTATCTCCGAAGAGTTGACCACTCTTGATGAGATCATGGCTTCTTTGATGAATGAGTTAAGGATCCACGGTCTTTCTCTCATCGAACAAGGAAACAACATTATTATTCACAATAACCCGACGGTGAATAGCCCGTCAGTTATTGTTCCTACTCCTCAAAACGAAACAATCCCTCCGAACACACAGATTGTCACACGGGTTTTTAAGCTTCGCTCTTTCGATCCGACGAAAGCCAAAAGCATCATTGCTCCCCTTCTTTCGACTCAAGCGGTGATTGAGCCGCTGCCTGAAACGGGCTTTTTAATTTTAACCGATTTATCAACGAATGTAGAAAAAGTCGGAGAGCTTTTAAGTCTCCTAGACTCTCCTGTCAGCGGATTGGAAATCGCCCAGTATAGAGCAAGGTCGATGTATGTCGATTCTTTGGCCGGTTTAGCTCAAAGAATTCTTGCTCCGCTTTCAGACGAAGGGAGAAAAATTCAATTCATCCCTTTTCGTCAGACCAACACTCTTTTTATTGTCTCTTCCGGCCCACTGCTAGAAAAAGCTTTAACTCTCCTGGAGCAGATTGATGGCGGAGACGTCATCTCAGAGAGTTTGCTGCCTCAGTCAACTGCGATTGGTATTTTTCCTGAGGGAGTAGGCCCGACACCTTCTTCACAATCTTCACAAAGGGGAGAGATAGGTCGAGGAGGCGGAATTGGAACCTTTGGACCAGGCGGAAGGGCTGAACCGCAAGAAATCTTTAGACCGCAGCCAACGAGACCGGATGAATTCACTCAAGAGTTTCTTCCTCAAGGGCATCTTTTTAGCACTGATTTTGACCTCTACAAACTTCAGTACCGAAAAGGTGATCAGATCCAACAAGCTCTCCAGTCGATCGCCGTAAGCCTCCATCAAATTGAAGCGCAGACAGCGCAAAATAATGCGATGGCTGGAATTGCAAATGTTCAGAATGAACTTGCTTCGGCTATTGGCAGTGTTCAATGGTTGGAAGCCACAAACACTTTAGTTTTTACTGGTACAAGAGCTGCCAACAACAAACTTAAAGATATTATCCGAGATCTTGATATTCAGAATGATCAAGTTCTGATTGAGCTTCTTTTGCTTGATACGACTCTAGAAGACTCTTTGGAATACGGTGTCGATTTTGAATCGAAGTTTGGCGGTCACTCTTCTGCCGGGGCTACAGCTAACAGAACAACGTCCTCAAACCCATTAACCAGGGTGATGGACCAAATCCCAACAAATGGGATTTTAAATGCGTCAAATCTTGCCAAAGGTGCCGGGTTTTCTTTAGGGATCATTGGGCAAAACCTGATCCATATGGGAAGTTCTTTTGGCAGTATTGGCGCCCTAGTTCGTGCTATCCACCGTAACCTTGATAGCCGAGTTGTTTTAAACCAAAAAATTGTTGTTGAAGATAATCAGACGGCTGAAATCTTCGTCGGCCTAAATATCCCTTATAAAACCCAATCGCTTGCCAACGATTTTGGGACCATTTTAACCAACAACTTTGAATACCGAGATGTTGGTGCAAGACTGACAGTCACCCCTTTTATCAATAAAAACGGGAAGATTATCACTTTGCAGCTATCACAAGAGGTGACAACTCTTCTTCAATCTGTTGTGACGAGTACAAGCGTTGCCTTTGAAGAAGCTGCTGCAGGTCCATCTACGCGTAAAAGCAACACCAGGACAACGATCTTTGTCCCCGATGGCTACTTTGTGATCCTCAGTGGAAATATCCAAGATGAAGATGACCGAACCAGACACCAAGTTCCCTGTCTTGGGGGTGTTCCTGTCTTAGGTTCTCTATTTGCTGAAAAGAAAAATAGAGATTCTAAGCGTGCTTTAATGATCTTCCTCCGTCCTATGCTGATTAACTCCAAACAGCAAATGAGAGATCTTACAAAACGGGAACAAGATATTTATAACCAGCAAATTGATAAGAAAGACCTCTGGCAATACGAAGTTAATGAAGCTCTAGACTTCCTTAATATCCCCGCCATGGAATGCGCTGATTAACATCCCCCACTTAAAAGACACAAAGAGAAATTTTCTCTTTGTGTCTTTGTCCTATAGGGGTTATTTTTACATGTTTGAATATCTGAAAAATGAATGAAAAATAAAACTTTCTCT
The DNA here is from genome assembly GCA_020050175.1 of Parachlamydiales bacterium. Lineage (GTDB taxonomy): Bacteria > Chlamydiota > Chlamydiia > Chlamydiales > JAJFMK01 > JAGVKY01. The sequence goes on along the minus strand of JAGVKY010000016.1, from coordinate 16,016 downwards.
TTGCGCCCTTGCCCCTTTGCATTTTATCTTCTTTTTTTGATTTTGACTGGATGTAGCGGCGTACAAGATCAGATTTGTCCTTCCATCTGTTTTTCACCGACCGAGAGATTAGCCGCTTCGTGGCCCTCACCTTTTCCTCCCCTCAGTTGGGAAGAAAAAGAGGCAGCTTGGGGCATTGAGCTTGAGATGGGAAAACAGTTTGGTAGAGAGCTTGACCTCTATCGAGCGATCACCTGTTTTAAGAGAGCTGAGTTTTTAAATCCTCCTGTTAGTAGAAGACAGGAAATCGACTTTTCCCTCTTCTTCGCTTACTACTTGGGAGAAAAGTATGTTGATGCGATTCAAATTTTTGAAGAGAGCTCCATCTCTTCGGTCGATAGAAACTTTCCTGCCTTTGACACCCTTGTGACTACTTTGTGGGATGCTTATGAAAAAACAGGGCAATTAAAAAAAGCCGAAGATCTTTTTCCTTTTATGTCAGAAGAGAAGGCGGGCGCTTTACAACTAGGGAAAGCTATTGAAGAGGGCATGCCCTCTTCGTTTTCCGATTGTTACTGCCATTTGACCAAATCACCAACGACCGCAAGAACTCTGCAAGCCATTTTGCCAGGAGCGGGCTACCTTTATATGGGCCAGACCAAAAGTGCGTTAACATCTTTTGTCCTTAATGCTCTTTTTATCTGGGGGACGGTGGAACTTTTCCAGCATGGCCATCCTGCCTGGGCTATCTTTACGCTTAGCTTAGAGTCGGGTTGGTACCTGGGAGGCATCAATGGAGCCGGCCTTTTAGCCAGACAACATAACGAAATCATCTACAATTCCTTAGGAAAGGAATACATGATGCAAAATAGACTCTTTCCCCTTTTACGAATCGAATGTGGATTTTAGCGCTCTTCTTAGCCTTTGCCCCTTGGGGTAAGGATGCCGATTTGACCTTCAAAAGACGTTCGGCTCCTGTTTCAACGGAACAAAATCTCATGCAAAAAATGGCAAAAGGGATCATCCGTTTTCATCAAGAGGTGATCTCCCCGGCCGACGGACCGCGAAGCCATTTTTTTCCCTCCTCCTCCTCCTACACTTTGCAAGCGATAGAAAAGCACGGATTTTTTAAAGGTTTTCTTTTGGGCTGCGACCGTTTGATGCGGGAAAACGATGACCCTTGGCTTTACGCTGAATGCCAAGGCCCCGAAGGCTACCCCCTCAAACTCGACAAAGTCCCCTGATCACAGGGATAACTAGTTCAAAAAAATATAAGAGGAAATAACCCCATTTGAATTCCTTCGAATCTCTTGTTTAGGAATGTGATTCGAGGGCTTTTCGGATTTCTGAAAAGGAGTAGGTGGGTTTTACTGCAAGAGACATTGTTTCCTCTTTTCCATTGAGAATGGAACTCATGAGGGAAGAAGGCATTTCTTGCAGACCTGCAACTTGGGCAGGATGTTTGGTGGGCTGTAATCTAAGAAGATCCATTTTGCCTCTAACCTCTCCAATCGCCTTGTCTAATTCCTTTTCCAAGACTCCAGGGATAAATAGTTGCGAGATTTTACCCACAACATGGGTCGGATAAAAGTCTAGATGATCGATCGTTTCTATTTGTGTTTCAGCCCAACAACGGATGATAACGGGTAAAGGTGTTTCTAAAACAGCTCTACCGTTAGGCCGAGTGTAGGTTTTGAGCAATTGTATGACCTCTTTTGGAGGGAGTTTTTGGATGGTATCTTTAGAAAAAATAACCTCATTCCCTGCAACATCCGTCAAAGTTAAAGTCACTTCAAAAGTTTTTAAAAGAATATCTTTTAGCTTTTCACCCACCCTTTGGATATAAGGGCCATTCTTCTCATTTTCTTCAAGACTTAGGGCTTGGGGGATCTGCTCAGCCCCTTCAAATCTTATCTCCTGCTGAAAAGGAACACCAGGATGGAGACCAAGATCTGCGATCTTAAATAAGGCAGCCCCTTCTCTACCAAAAGCCTCGACCTGAATATAGTCAGATGCGATTTGGTCCAAAGTTTGCAAAGTAGTTAATATTTCTACCGAGGGTGAAGTTTTTTTCGTTTCATAGGCCTCCATCAAACTCTTTGCTGTACTTTCTTCTATCAAACCTTCTCTAAAAAGTTTTTGAACTAGGCCGTAAAGAGCATGGCCCATTTCTTTTTGCTGGTTTTTAAGATGAAAGTTAAAAGGTCCCGTTAATAGATTTTGCAACTGACCTTGGGATAAAGAAAAGGGCTCCCCACCTTCGTAGGCTTTTAGCAAACCCAAAGCAAGAGCCCTCTGTTCAGAAGAAAAGGATTCAATACCTTGTTCCAATCCCCCTTTTTCTAAATTTATTCTTAAAAATTCGAGAATTCGAAACTGATCTTCCTTTTTTAAAACTGTAGCTTCTTTTGTCGTTACAAGTCCTTTTAATTGCACAAAATCTTTAGCCGTTTTTTCTTTAGGGCCTCTGATGAATTCAAGGGCATCCACAGCCCAGTTAGGTAACCAAGAAAATGTTCGCCCAGAATTTTTTAAAGGAGGAGTATCTTCTCCTTTTGGCATAGAAATTTTCCAACCAGATTCCTTTTTTTTTGGTTCTTCTGGTAGTTGTGGGCCAACTGATGCCGGCTCTCTTGTTTCTTGCGGTCTTTCAACAATCATAATCTTATTTTGTTACAGTCAATGCAGAAATTTTATCTTCTAATTCTGTAAGTCTTGTTTCCATCGCTTTAATTTGCATAGCTCCATTTTTATCAAACTCATTTTCAAGTTTAACTTTTTGGTTAGCTAAATCTAAAAATTCTTCAGTAATTGCTTTGATTGCACTCTTGGCGTCTAATAATTCTTTTTCCTTGGCATTCAGTTCAGATTGAAGCGGTTCTATATCCTCCAGTGCTTCTGCATACTCTTCAGAAGCTTTTTGGAAAGGAGCTCTATCTATCTCTCTTTTCTTGTATTTCTCTGATGCTTCGTTATAAGCTTTCTCTTTTGTAGCTAAATCACCACTTGCCCCTTCAAAGACCAATTTTACTCTATCCCTTTCCTTAGTAGCTTTTTGTAAATCACTGTTAGCCTCTAATTCAGTTTTTTGAAAAGAAATTTGATCTTTTTTAAGACGATCTAATTTCTGTTTTAATACTTTTTCATCAATCGGAAGATTTTCCTTCGAATATTCAAGAAAAAATTTCACTTCTGTTGATAATTTACCCTCTATTGGATCTGTCATGGACAGCTTCCAAATATCCAAAATTTCTTCTGCTGTTAGTTCTTTCCCCCCCCTGGCGGCTTCTCTTAAAGCGTTTGCATACATAGGATTTTTATTAGATGGCCGCAGCGCTTCAGGAATCGGTTTTGTAAAACGGGTCGCCCCACCTAGAAGATCCCTTGACGTTAAGTTCTTGGCTTCTGGATGTTTGGAAAAGAAATTATTTACTTCATTATATTCTCTAAAACACTCGTTAAGAGATTCGAAAGGACCTTGGATACCTCCTAAAGTTTTTCGTTCGACCTTTGGCGCCCCTTTGTGTTCTATAAAAAGTTCCTCTTCCTCAGGTTCCTTTTTGGAGGAACCAAAACCAAAAATTTCAGCCAGCCTATCTTTAAGTTTTCCTTTGACTTGAGCTGCAGCAGCAGTGGATGAGCCTCTACCGGGGGAAGCGGGTTTTGGTGGAGATCCGGCAGTATCCTCCGCAATCTTAGTGACTCTTTCTTGGCTTAAATGTTGGGAAGCGGATGGAGGATTGGCTAACTGAGGGGGAGGAAGAGTGGGCTTAGTTTCGCCTGGTTTCGCTGGGGGCGGGGGAAGTTTACTAAAATCAAAGGGAGGAACGTTGGGTTTTGAAGGAATAGAACCTGCCATAAATAACTCCTTAATTAACTATCTCCTATTTGGCTCCTCTTCCTTCAATTCTAAATAAAGAGTGTGTAAACTCTTCGTCATGAAGAAAAAGTTAAAGGTCGCCATTGTTGGAAGACCAAATGTTGGGAAGAGTGCTCTCTTCAACCGAATCGTCGGCCAAAGGCTGGCTATTGTTGATGAGATGGAAGGTGTGACACGGGATAGGCTCTATGCTCCCGCGGAACATTTTGGCCGTCAGTTTATTGCGATTGATACGGGAGGCATTGATACCGCATCCACCGCTGTTTTTAACGATTCGATCCGAAGACAAGCAGAAATCGCCATTTTAGAGGCGGATAGCATCGTTTTAGTCGTTGATGGGCAAATAGGGGTCACCGAGCAAGATCTCATGCTGGCAAGGGTTTTATTAAAAACTGCGAAACCCATCGTCTTGGCCGTCAATAAGATCGACCACCCTCGAGATCAGCCTCTTTTAGGTAAATTTTATACGATGGGAATCAAAGAGGTTGTCGCTACTTCAGCCGCCCACGGGTATCAAATTGCCGAATTGTTGGAAAAAGCCTTAAGTCCCCTCCCTGATGAAGCAGTGGAAGAGGAAGAAGAGACAATAAAAGTTGCCATTGTAGGGAGACCAAATGTCGGAAAATCGACTTTAGTCAATTCTCTATTGCAAGAGGAGCGCTGCATTGTCAGCCCTATCCCTGGGACAACAAGAGATTCTATCGATATTGCCTTCACTTTCGATGGTAAAAAATACACTCTCATTGATACAGCAGGGATCCGCAGGAAAAAATCAGAAAAAGAAGTTGTCGATAAATTTGCCCATTTGAGAACCGAGCGTTCGATAGAAAGGGCTGATATTTGCCTTCTTATTCTCGATGTCCAAGAAGGGATCACCGCTCAAGAGAAAAAAATTCTCAATTCCATTGAAGAGGCGGGAAAACCTTGTATCCTCATCCTAAATAAATGGGATTTGACCAAAGGGTTTCGGATGGAGCATGCCCTGCAAGCTTTGGAAGAAGAGGCCTCTTTTGCCCGTCATTGCCCGCGGATTGCCATTTCTGCCTTGGAAAGTCGAAATCTTGAAAAGATTTTCCCCCTTGTTGATGAAGTGATCACAACAGGTGCCGAAAGAGTTTCAACGCATCAACTTAATGTTTTTGTTGAAAAAGCTCTTCAGAGAAACCACCCTCCGATGATCCAGGGAAAACGTTTAAGGATCTATTATATGACCCAAATTGGAACCTCTCCTCCGCAATTTGTGGTCTTCGTTAATCGTCCTGATTTGATGATCGATTCTTATAAAAAATACCTTCTCAACTCTTTCCGAGAGGTCTATCCTTTCCCAGGCTATCCCCTTGAGCTACACCTAAGAGGTAAAAAGCAAAGAGATATGACTCACCAACATGTTGAAGAACGGTTCGACAGAAGACATCGGGAAAGTCCAAAAGAATTAAGCGACCTGACCATGGAGTCTCCCGAACCCTACGAAGAAGATCTGTAAGACAGATTTTTGAAAGCAACTCTTGCTTTAAGGCGAAGCCTCTCTGTGATCTCTGTGTACTCTGTGGTAATAAAAAATCAAAAAATTAAACCACAGAGCACACAGAGATCACAGAGAGGCTTCGCCTTGTAGATATAAATTAGAGCAATAACTCGAATGATTTTGCCCACAGTTGATTGATTAGACGGGAGCGGAGTGGGCGTAAAATTTGGTAAACTTTTCTTTTAGTTTTCTCCCCTGTTCGAGAAGATTTTCTTCTTTCGGGGGGGAGAAGAACATCTTTGGCTGGCCTGTATAAGGAACAACAAAAGTGGCCTGCTGCTTTAATTGCCAATGGAGAAAAGGGGCCGTGTGGGCAAAGCGAAGCTGATTGGCATTAAAGAACCGGGACATCATCACTCTGTCAGTTTTTTCAAACTGCCAGTCGTCCTCCTTTTGATCAGCCTCATCATGAAAGCCCTCTATTTCGGGTGCTTTTCTGGTACCGCCTAAAATATAAATAACCAACGAGAAGGTCAAATTGAGAATTCCAATTCCCAATGCCTTGAGAGCCCGTTTTCCTATCTTTGGACAGACGAAATTCAATACTCTCATGATACCGACAACCACTGAATGGATTACATGGTAGAGCTTCTTCGGCATACCAAGATCGACAAGAGAAGGTAAATATCTCCAAAAGTAGAGGGGGATGGAAACATCGAAATTAACTTCAACTCCTGTCTCTTTCAAAACCATTTGGGATAAGGTAGTACAGTTATTTCCCACTTGATTGTACCTGACGAGTTTTGCCCGCATTTTGTTAAGCTGCTCAACAATTCTCTCCGCCCCTTTTTGAGTCGCAGGTCTTGATGTAACGACACAACCCGCATGTTTACGCGATTCAAAAAGTTCAAAATTGACCGGTATGCCAGTGACAGTCTTTAAACGATTTCCCCCAAAAACGTCTTCTCCATACTCTTCTAGCAGACACTCAAGCCCAGAAGAAAAAACGGTCCCATCTTCATAGATAATCCGAAAAAAACCATGGACCCCCATCTGCGCTTGTACTCCCCAGAAAAAGCGATTTTTGGCAGGGGTGGGAGGCTGCGCTATAAATTGTACAACAGCTTTTTTCTGATCGAAATCAGGCTCATGGCCATAATTTTCTCTCATGTATTCCCTTAAGGTTCCCATTTGCTCTGCAGAAAGTTGGCCTAGGGATAAAAGAGGGATATTTTTTTCACGGTATTCACGATCTTGGAGCCTAGCGGGGTTAATGAAAACATCACTATCCATGAAACCTTTGTCAAAATAACTCCAGACGTTCCCCTCTTTATCTTTTAGAGCATGCTGTTCAGTGATGGTAAACTCTTCTATTAGAGTTTTGACAGGAAAAGGCTTTTGAGGTGACTGTAGGAATAATTGTTGATCTTGAAGAACAATTTCATGCTTTCTTTTGCCTCCATCGAAACTATTCTGAAGATTCAGAATTTTGAAAATGAGGTGGCTTTCAAAAAGAAACGACATTTGCCAAGGAGATGCGGCAAAATATTTGCCATCAATCTTTAATTCTTCGCATTTTTTTCTTGATTTTCGAAGTCGCTCCAAACCAGCTATAGCCTCTTTAACCTGTCTAATCTCGATGGGGAGAGCATCGGACCGATCAAATCGATTTTTGAATTTTTTTAGAGCCTTCAATTCCTTGTCATGGATCCCCTTTTCAAGGAGGGCTACCTTTTCTTTGCGTTCATCTAAACCGGCAGTTTGGCCAATCGAAATGAGAGCAGCTAGGGTTTCAAAGCTCAGGCCGAATTTCTTAGAAATCGACCACTGTCGATCTTTTAATTCTGCAAGATTTTTAGCCGGGCTAGGAAAGAGCGTTTGACGGGCGAGAATTGTAATATGAGCAGGTAGATGACTTAGATGGTGGACGGTCGAAGCTACAGCTTTAAAAGCGTTGAAAGCTTGGATTCTAATAATTCCGACCATTTAATCCATTCCTGTTTAAAGAATGTATTATTATGCCATAGGAGCAGAATGGGCGTAAAGCTTTGAATACTTGGAGTGAAGTCTATCCCCTTCAGCCTTAAGGTTTTTATCCCTAGGAGGAATAAAATGCATCTTCGGTTGGCCGGTGTATGGGGTGACAAACGTCGCTTTTTGACTTAACTGCCAATGGAGGAAAGGCGACGAATGGGAAACAGCCAATTCTCCAACGTCGACAACCACTGTTGTCATTAATTTGTCAGTGGCGTCAAATTTCCAATCATCCTCTTTCACATCTACTTCTGGAGGAGTTTCTATACCCGGAGAACCTCTTGCTCCCCCAAGTGCTAAGACAATCGGGGTGAAAAACAAACTCACAAGACCATTGCCAATGGAATTGATGATCCATTTACCAGCTCGAGGGAGAAGACAGGAGATGAGGGCACTGATCCGGGAGGCCAAGGCATGGAGGGGGTTATAGATGAACTTTGGCATTCCCAAATTTTTTAAAGAGGGGAAGCATCTCCAAAGAAGCTGATGGAGATAAACATTCACATTGAGATCAACCCCCGTCTCTTTTAAGACCTTATTAGCTAGGTCAACACAGTTATTTCCTGCTTGGTTATAGCGGATGATCCTTGCTCGGGCTTTATTAAGCTGATCGATAATCCTCTCGGCTGCCTCTTGAGTCACTGGACGCGGGGTCACGATGCAGCCATGGTGTTTACGAGATTCGAAGGTGTCCCAGTTAACTGGCACCGCATTAACAGTTCTTAAGGGGTTGCCGAAAAGCGAATCCTTTTTTTCATGTTGCAACCACTGCAAACTGGAAGAATAAACATACCCTTCTCTATCAATGATCCGGAAAAAAGTATGAGTACCGGCTTGTGAACTAACGCCCTCTAGAAAGGCCCCTTTTAAATGGACCTGGGGTTGAGCAACAAATTGAATAATAGCCTCTTTAGAGTCGATAGTGGGATCGTCAGCAAATTGTTCTTTCATGTAAGCCCGAAGTTCAGCCATCTGCTCAACAGAAAGTTGTCCAATAACCCTTAAGGGAACATTGTTCTCTCTATAAACAGGATCTTGAAGCTTGGCAGGATCAATAAAAACATCCCTCTCCTCCAGTCCATCATCAAAATAGTTCCAAACATTCCCCTCCCGATCTTTTAAAGAACGGTCAGAAGTGATGATAAACTCATCCATAAGTGTTTTGACAGGAAAGGGCCCTTTAACCGAGCTAATAAATAAGCAATCGTTCTGCAGGATGATCTTATGCCTTTCTTTACCATCATCAAAACTATTTTGAAGGTTAAGAATTTTGAAAATGAGATGACTTTCTAAAAGGAAACTGACTTCCCATGGGCAGCTGGCAAAATATTTAGGGTCAAGCGAGAGCTCGTTGCTCCTTTTTCTAACCTTTCGGAGGATTTCCAAATCGGAAACGGCCTCTTTAACCCGAACAATTCCGATAGGGGGTAAATGGTACTTATGAAAACTGTTCGTAAATTTTTGAAGTCCCTTCAATTCCGAATCAGAGAGCCTTTTTTCTAGAAGAGCTATTTTCACTTTCCGATCAGCAGCACTTACTGTTTGACCGATGGAAACTAGTTCCATGATTATATCTGAATTTACCCCAAATTTCTTCGCGAGTGACCAGCGCCGTTCATCCAATTCAGTGATGTTTTCAACGGGATTGGGGAATAAGGCTTTATAGGCCAGAGCTCCAATGTGGGAGATTTGATGACTAAGTTTTTGCACACCCGAAGTAAAGACTCCAAAAGGTGCAAAACTGTGAACTTTGGTAATTCCACTCATTAAACATCTCATGTTGAAATAATATTTTAAAACACGAATGTTATTAGAGTTTTACCTTTTGGTTAATTTTAGGCTAAGAGCGAGGAATTTCTTGAGATCTGCCTCTGTTTTTTTCTCCGTGACAACGATCAAAAGAGAGTGAGAATCGAGCTTTAGACCAGGAATGATCTTTTCTCTTTCAAATAGAGGAAATATCTCATCGATTGGCAAAGGGAAAAGGATGACGAACTCATTAAAGGTTGGCAAAGAAGAAGGGGTGGAAAAACCAGGAATTTTTAAAAGCCTGCTCTTAAGTTCATTTGCTTTTTGGTAATTTTCGAGGGCAAGCTTTGGGAGTCCTTGGGGTCCATACCATAAGAGCGTTAAAAGCATGGCCATAGCAGCAAGAGATTGGCTTGTGCAAATATTAGACTTCGCCTTTTCTCTGCGGATATGCTGCTCCCTTGCTTGCAAAGTTAAAACGTAACATCGTTTGCCGTGCCGATCGACGGTTTCACCAACAATTCTTCCGGGCAACTCCCGAATAAGCTCTTTTTTGGCAGCAAAATAGCCGACATAGGGTCCGCCAAATTGAAGAGGTAACCCTAAAGGTTGCCCATCCCCCACAGAAATATCAGCCCCTAGCTCCCCTGCTGTAGAGAAAAGACCAAAAACAAGGGGATTCGCGACTAAAACCGACAGTGCTCCCATCTCTTTCGCTTTTTGGAAGTAGCCCCTTGGATCAACCATTTCCCCAAAATAATTAGGATAAGAGACTAGAACGGCAGCTGTGTCGCGATCGATGTCCCCCAGGCAGAGAGGCATCGTTTCAATCCCATACAAATTGATGACCGATTGGTAACGGGGGTTAAGGTTGCTATCAACCAAAATTTTTTTTCCCTTTCCATGCCTTAAAGCCAATAGCAAGGCTTCTGCGGCCGAAGTCGCTCCATCGTAGAGGGAGGCGTTGGCGACCTCCATCCCTGTCAACCTACAGATAGCCGTCTGAAACTCGAATAAGACCTGCAACATCCCTTGGGAGAGCTCAGGCTGATAGGGGGTATAAGAGGTTAAAAACTCACTTTTACTCAAAATGGGGGCTACCACAGCAGGGATATAGTGATCGTAGGCGCCACCTCCCAAATAGGAAGTAAAATCGGAAAACTTATTCTTCTTCCCGAGTGCGACAATCTTTTCCCACGCTTCTCTTTCGGAAAGGCCATCTTCTTTGACAAGAGGTTGCATCAGCTCCTTCGGCACCGCGCTGTACAATTCCAACACGGAGTCGACACCGATGGCTTTCAGCATCTCTTGCTGATCTTTTTCGCTTATCCCTACATAGTCCATACGTTACCCTACTAGTTTTTCGTAGGCTGTTCTATCTAGCAGATCATCTAACTCTTGTTTATTGGATAAGCGAATTTTGAGGATCCAGCCCTCCCCTTCGGGGTCTTTGTTGATGAGATCAGGGTTGGCGGAGAGCTTTTTATTCACTTCGAGGATGGTGCCTGAACAAGGAGAATAGAGGTCGCTTGCCGCTTTGGTCGATTCGAGAACAGCCATCTCTTGCCCCTTTTTCACCTCACGCCCCACTTCTGGAAGTTCGACATAGACAACTTCCCCAAGTTCTTTTTGGGCATAGTGGGTGATGCCGACAGCAGCTTGTTCTTGGGTTTCATCGACCCATTCATGAGTTTCAGTGAATTTCATACAAAAGGGAGGGGGGTAAGTTTTAGAGGGAAATATTTATCACGGATAAGAACATGCGTTGGATTTTCTGTCACTAGCCCCAAACCAATGCCTTTTTTCAGTGAAGGAGAAAAAGTTCCTGAAGTAACAACACCAACCTCTTTCTGATTTGAGTAGAGAAGGAATGTTTCTCTAGGGATACCTTGTTCTAATAGAAAAGAAACGGGCTTTCGATAGGGCTTTAGTTTTCCTTGGCCACGGTAGGGAGTTTCTCTCGGGTGTAAAACCCAACTGGCCACACTTTCTTCAGGTGCTATATTTTCTGTCAGTTCATGTCCATAAAGAGCATACCCTTTCTCAAGCCTCAACGTGTCTCTTGCGGCCAACCCGCAGGGGGTTACCCCCTGCTTGACCAGAGAAAAAAAGAGCTCTTTGGCCTGATTCAATGGAAGAAAAATTTCAACGCCCGCCTCCCCAGTATAACCCGATCCACTCACCACATAGCCTTGAGGAGTGGTTAAAAAGGTCATTTTTTTCGGCAATGGGGCAAAGTAAGTGGGACTTTTTGGGCCTTGGAGGGCTAAAATAGCTAATTCTAGAGGCTTTGTCTGAAGTTCTTCCGAGACTCTTTCTCGATTAGAGGCATTCGCAATGACCCAGTACCGATTGTCATTCCATTTATAGACAAGCCAATCATCCAAAATCCCCCCCTTTTCGGCCATCAGAAGGGTATAAGTGATGGTCATCTCCTTTTTTTGTGAGAAAAGTGTAGGAGTGATCTCCTCTAGAAGGGAGGTGGCGTTTTTTCCTTTTAGCTCGAAAACACCCATATGAGAGACATCAAAAACACCTGCATTTTGTCTAACCGCAAGATGTTCGTCCGTTGCAAAGGTATACCACAAGGGCATCATCCAACCTGCAAAAGGGGCCATTCTAGCCCCAAGATCAACATGAGGAATAATTAAGGTTTTTGGAGCAGAAGTGTTGCCCATAGCGAAGGAAGCGAGGCTATCTCTTTGACTGGAATCAGCTGCTGAGGAAGACTCCCCTCCATGAGGATTCGATAGGACCATCCCAACCTCTCAAATTGTCCCGGATCATAACCGCAAAAAGCCTCACGTGGAAGGAAAATGTCAATCCATGTCACCCCTTTTTCTTCCTTGAGATGGACATCAAAAAGGGAAGGGTCTGCGTAAGGATGAGTTTCATCGCCTCGAAAGCGGGTCACCTCTCTTCCCTTTTGCCCAGCCACAGGCTCGGGAAAAATCAGAAAATGGTGACAAAATCGATTGGGATAGGGAGCCTCTTTTTGATCGCGTGTATCAAAAAAAAGTTCAATTGCATCTCCCTCGAGATCGGGACGAAACTCTTTTTTTGGATAGGAGATGCGACACGAGATCCCTTCCCAGCTCCATCCCATTCTCACTTCATGGCGAGCTTTTTGCTGTGAAAGAGTCGGTAAAGGAAGAGTATATTTTTCTTTAAGAGGAAGATCAGAAAAAAAAAGGAGAGGAAATTGGTAACGGAAAAAAAAGGGGAGGTCTAATTCCTCCCCATAAAGGTTTAAATAGGACGGTTCCTCGTCTTCACGCGGGGGTCTTTTAAACATTATCTAACCGTCCCTCGTTTGCCCTTAAACATCCGACCTGGAAAAAGCTCCTTTTCCAGAAATTTCCACCAAAAGATCGCCAAAGAAAGCTTGAAGAGCGGCCTCCTCAATTTGACGATTTGCCTTGGCAAGGCTGGTCGAAAGAGGAAGAGAAAAATTACGGATACCCTGTTCGGTCACCTTGACATAGAGAGGCAAACCTCTTTTAACAAAGACTGAAGAGGATTCCCCTTTTGGCAATTGAACAAGTTCGTTAAATGGAAGGGGTGTTTCTTGTCCCTTTAAGAAGCGATCTTCTTTCACAACAAAGGCAAACTGCCCTTCTCCTGCAACCCCAGTTTCTAGATAGGGCACAAAGCGATATCCAGCAAGAAGATCTAAACTTTCAACTTGAGGAGCGACTCTTTTTAATTTATGGATCAAACCTCTGTAAGTGGCTTCTGCAAGCTCATCTTTCACTTCAGCAAAGGCTTTGATCGATCCATCTTCATTTTGAAAGAGAGAGGCTTTAACCTCTTCGTATTTTTTTTGTAGTCTTTGGTTGACCAGACGATCAAGCTGACCCGCCTCTTTCGCTTGCTGCAGGTTGGCTATCTCCCAATGCTCTGGACGATCAACGACACTCACTTCGTAGATTAGATCATCTCCACGCACGACAAAGTGAGTATTTCCAGCCTCAAGTTTATCGACAATCTCTTGCGATTCGATCCCTTTTAAAGGAGATTTCCCTCCCGATTTGTAGATATTCCAATTCATCTCTTTAGGCGTTGATTTCTGAAGAGCCTCATCCACCTTTAAAGGATGACGTTCGATCAGTTGAAGCCTTGCTTTTTGATCAACAAGCTTTTGGGTTTCAGGAGAAAGATCTCCTCCAAGAGCCATTGTTGGGAAAAGCTTCATCAGCTCTGCTTTACCACCTTCACTTTCTTCGTAAGCCCAAACTTCTTTTAGAGGGATTAAAGCACCCAGTTGCTTGAGCGAGAGCTCCTTAACTTCAACTTTGTATTTTTTAAGAGCAAGCTCTGGCGTCGACTGCGCCACTTCAAAACTTTCTTTCCATTCTCTTGGAAAAGGATATGTCTCTCCAAGGGCAACACCTTCGAGATAACTTTCAACCTGAAGGAGATCTTTAAAAGAGCCTAAAGCGAGTTGAGTTTGCAGGGTATGGGTTTCAACGACAATTTCTTCATGCTCCCCTTCAAAAAAAGGCTTTAAAAGAGTCCCTTCATTGACCACACTAGTTGTGTGATCTTTAAGGTAAGTTCTAAACATCAGGACGGAGCGCCACAGTTTAACCGCTTCTCCTTGATCAAACCCTAAAAGACGCAACTCTTGGCGGACATAGTCTGGGATGGATTTTGCAACTTCGGGGCGGCGGTGCGCATGGTAGGCATGTTCCCCATTCCGGAGGAGATCAGCTTCTGCCGCTTCAAGGGTCACGCGGTAGCCTTCAAACTCTGCTTTTTTGGCGACATTAAGAATCACCTCAGCACACCTTTTTAAAAAATTGTCACCAAACCAGTCCCGTGTTGTGTGGTAACCAAAGAGAGCGAGGTCTGTTTGATTCAAATTAGGGTCTGGTTTCAACCATTTCTGTTGTTGAAGCTGAAAAGCCAAAACTTGCCTTAGCATCGGATGGGGAAATGTGCTTTCCATCAAATAAAGATTAGCTTTAGCTCTAAAAGCATCTTCAATTGTTTTGAATTCCCCAGTCTTAAAAACATCAAATGCTGTTTTGAGGCGAGGAGCAAACTGATTCCAAATCATCTCAGAGGAGACAAAAGTGCTTTCAGGATGGTGGTAGGGACGGTAATGGCGCTCTTTTGTGGAGATGACATCTTCGCTTCCTAAGTAACGGATTAAAAGAGGCCCAACCCCCGATTCAATAAAATCTTTACGAATCACCCCATCATTTAAAAAGTTGGCGCCGAGCGGGGAACCTGATAGGACGCTTTCGAAAAGATCGGAGGAGAGAAAGCGGGAGAGGCGTTCAACTTCTGATCTTTTGACAACGCTTCCATCGACTGCTTCAAAGAGAGGCTCATCTTTTGTTTCATGGCCTGTATTAAGGGTACCGTAGGTCCCAAAAAACACAAAACTGATGATTGTGACGGTGGTGATCCCGATATAGATCACCTTTTCATACCTTCGGAAGAGATGTAGCATCTGTCAAGCCTAATTCTTAAGTGACCGACATATTAGCAGAATAATGGAAGGGATTGCAAAGTCCCATTGCCTAAAATTGACAGAGATTTTGCAAGATTTAGAGGATTTCAAAAAAGAAGAGGCGCTTTCAAAAGTTTCTTCAACTCGTGCAAGCGCCTCAAAAAAGGGACCTTATTCCTCTAAAATTTAGAGGCCGCCATAAGATAACTCAAGACCGAGCATCAATGTATCAAAACCAGGAGCTTGAGCAGGTCTACGATAGTAGATCGTATTAGCCGCCATGTGTTGCGAATAACGACTCGTAGAGTTAGGACCGCAGATATGGCTCCAGCTAGCAACTACATTCAAATTCTTCATGATCTGATACCCTGCCCCCAAAACAAATTCGGGATAGACATTGTAAAATAGAAATTTTTTGTCAGTAGAGAAGCCCAGGATATTTGATGCTTGTTTTGATGCATCAGGTGGTATATTAATTGTTGGAAGATTCACTTCCTTTAGTTTTGTTTTCACCCAGGCTGGACCAACTTTAGCGAAAAGATTGAAACCTGACGAATGCTGATAACGAGCTGTTATAAGGCCATCCCAAGCATGGGATCTAGTCTTTCGGCCAGCAATAGCTGCAGTTGTTGCTAAATTGGGTGTAGTGGTTGGTGCAACAATGACGCCTGATTTAAAGCCGGTGTTTCCCACTGCATACCAACCAAAAGCACTGTCAAATTTACCTAAGTCTTTATAACCAGCTTCTATCCCAAAGGACCAGCTAGAGTTAAATGCAAACTGATAACCACCATAGACCGCCCAGCGATTAGTGCTTCGGCTGGTAGAATTTGAAGGTTTAGCCAATAGAGAGGTAGGGTTACCTATACGGTCAAATTCATAAAGACCATTATCAACAAGCAAATTTTGCGGATAATGCGTATCGACATACGTTGCACCGCCACCAATGTAAAAACTGCCTAATGAACTAACATCAAAGCAGTCGTTAATCGGTGGGAAAAAGCAGCTTTCATCACTATTGTTAAAGTAAACTTCATTGCCATTTTGGAAGTATAGCTCGTCGCAATTGGCAGAAATCGGACTTTGAAGAACGCAAGTGAGAGCAGCACTTGAAATAAAGAGGGATTTTAATGACACCTTTTCCTCCTCGGAAACACTTAAACCGTCAACCTATAATCTAGGTGATTTTTTGTCACCACCCCTTTTGCAAAAAACTTGAGATGTCTCGGCAAAATGGGCTTTAAAGCCAAAAATGCGTCCACAGTTGATGCACTTGAAAAATAGAGAGCATCAAAATTTTCAAGAAGTGGCAAAATTACCTTTCTGAAGTTTAATGTATAAAGAGAAAAGGCGAAAAGTGGAATATCTTTTTCATCACAGAATGAAGAAAGAAGGGATCGAGCCAGTTTTGACCTTGGCCAAAACAAGAATGGACGATCAAGATTTTT
>JAGVKY010000060.1 GCA_020050175.1 Parachlamydiales bacterium | reverse complement strand
TGGAAAACGATGTTTGGAGAAAAAATCCAAAGCAGGCATTGGGCAAATCAGTCGGTAGAAATTTATATTAAAAAATTGATAATGAATGAACTAACCAAACAAGGAATGCCACGAAGAGGAAAGATTTAAATTGAAAAATCTGAAGTAAGGGGGAGGCCACCTTCAATTTAGGAGTTTTTCAACAACGCCGCTCTCTACTGAAATAGAGCATCGCTGGTATAATTGATCATTATCGCATAAAAAATAGGGATCAAAGGTTGCAACCACGCACTCATGTCATCACTTTGGTAAAGAGAAATATTCAGCGTTCTCGCGAGTTCTATGAAGCTTTAGGCTGGAAGGCCTCTTCAACCCGATGGATCAATTAAGTTACCGCTATGATTCAAGGAGAAGGATTATGCCTGGAATATGGCGATCAAGTTGTTCTAAAAGGAGCAACATTTAGCATTCAGAAAGGAGAGCGGTGCGGCCTGATTGGACGAAACGGTTCGGGTAAATCAACCCTTTTCCGGCTCATCACAGGCGAAGAAGATCCTGATTTAGGAACGATTGCCTACCCTAAAGGGTACCGCATTGGGATTCTCCAACAGCAAATTCGTTTTAGCAAACCTACAATCTTACAAGAAGCCGCCTTAGGATTGCGGGAGGAGGAAAAAGAGGCTCTCTATAAAGTTGAGAGGATTCTTCTGGGTCTTGGTTTTGACATGGAAGATATGGAGCTTTCGCCCCATACTCTTTCTGGTGGTTATCAGCTACGGGTGCAGCTTGCGAAGGTTCTCGTTTCCGAGCCTGATTGTTTGCTCTTGGATGAACCGACAAACTACCTCGATATCTTATCGATCCGCTTCCTTTCTAAATTTTTGCAAAGCTGGAAAGGGGAGATGATTTTGATCTCTCACGATCTTCAGTTCTTGGATAGCACGACGACCCATATGATGGCGCTCCACAGGAACAAAATCTATAAAATCAAAGGGAAGAGCGAAGATCTTTTCCAGATGATCTCTCAAGAAGAAGAGATCCATGAGCTAACGCGTCAAAACTTAGAGAAAAAGAAAGCCCATATGCAATCTTTTGTCGACCGGTTTGGAGCCAAGGCAACAAAAGCAGGACAGGCGCAATCGCGTCAGAAAATGATCGATAAGATGCCTGCCCTTGAGAAGCTTAAAAATCTTTATCAGCTCGATTTCTCGTTCCATGAGATCCCTTTCATGGGAAAAAAAATGGTCGAGGCTTCCAATCTCGAATTTTCCTATGACAAATCCACTAAGCTGATTGAAGATTTTTCTTTAACAATTGAAAAAGGGGATCGGATAGCGATCATCGGTAAAAACGGCTATGGAAAATCGACTTTGCTGGGCTTAATGTCGGGCGATCTCACCCCAGATGATGGTCAGTTGTTTACTGCACCTGCCATGCGACTGGGTTATTTTGGTCAGACCCATATCAACCGCCTAGATCCAAAATTGCGCATCGAAGAAGAGGTCGCTTCTGCCAACCGCAATCTCAACTTCACCGACATCCGCTCCATTTGCGGCCTGATGATGTTTGGAGGGGATCTAGCTAAAAAACCTGTTTCAGTCCTTTCTGGAGGCGAAAAAAGCCGCGTTCTTCTCGGAAAAATTGTCGCACAACCGACAAACATCCTCTTTTTGGACGAGCCGACGCACCATCTCGATATTGAATCCATAGAAGCCCTAATAGATGCGATCGAAACTTTTCAAGGGGCCGTAGTTATTGTCACCCACAGTGAGTGGGTCCTAAGAAGAATGCCGCTGACAAAACTCGTTGTTTGCCATCAGAAAAAGCAAGAGCTTTTTCTGGGGTCCTACGATGAATTTCTTGGCAAAATTGGCTGGCAGGAAGAGAGAGTTGAGCCTGAGAAAAAAGGGGGCAAAGCCCCTGCCAACAAAGCCTCTTCTCCCTCGAAGCCCAATAAATCGCAAATCAAGCACTGCGAAGATAAGATTGTCGCTTTAGAAGAGAGCCTTGAAGCCCACAATGAAAAACTTGCGCTCATCTCCCAGTCAGGCAAAGGAGATGAGATCCGCGACCTCCTCGCCCTTATCGCCCGTGAGCAAAGCGAACTCGACGAATATTACAACCGCCTCGGCGAACTCTATAACCAAACATAAAAGCTAACACGCTATTTTACGTCTGTATTTTCCCCTGACGAGAGAATGTATTTTTGGTTTTTTATCTCTTAAATTCCATAAATCCAAGGCGATTTGGGCATTAAGCCAGAAATCGGGAGTAGTGCTGAACGCAGCAGCTAACTTTAAAGCCATTTCTGCAGAAACACTTGCCCGTTCGTTGATGATTCGATTAATCACCTTGTAATCGCAGTCAAGGTAATCAGCCAATTCTCTCTGAGACATTTCCAATGGCTTTAGAAATTCTTCGAGAAGAATTTCTCCAGGTGAAGTGGGCTTTCTTTTCATGAGAATCCTCACAGTTTTAATGATAGTCCATGATGCGAACATCAAAGGCTTGATGATCCCATCCAAAAACAATCCGCCATTGATCGTTAATTCTAATACTATAGAGACCTTCTAAATTGCCTTTCAGGGCTTCTAGTTTATTGCCTGGCGGGCTTCGTAAATCTACTAACTCTTTGGCGTAGTGGATCATATCTAATTTCCGCTTTACCACAGTAGAACTGGACGCCCATCCCTTCTTTCTGGGAAGAGAGCCTATAGTAAAAAAGGCTTCCACTTCGTCATCTTTGAAGGAACGAATGACCATTTTGGGTCTCTAAGTTGTGATATACCTTACCAAGGTATATTTCCAAAGATTATTTATCAACAGATTGCTTTATCTATAGGTCGTCGAGGGTGAGGGGGCGGTAGGCAGAGGTGAGGGCGGCTTTGGCTTCGCGCTCAACCCAAAAGGCGTCGACGGCTTTTTTCTGTTTTTCTAGGGCGATCGCGAGGCCAAAAAGGATGCGGCCATTTCTTTGGAGCTTTTGTAAAGCTTCTCGGAAGGCAGTTTCTGCTTCGGGATATTTTTTCTGTTGGATAAGGGCAGCGCCGAGTGTTAGTCGGATAGGGGCAAACCAAGCGGGTGGTTCGTCATAAAAAAGGAGATCTTGCGCAGCCACGGCTTGTTTTAAGAAATCAATTTCTGTCGGGAGGTTATTTTGTGCGTGGGCAATCGTCGCATTGAGAATGAGCTCGCCTACTGCAATCACTTTTGCTGCTGGATTATTAGAGATCTCTTCCTCTTTGATATTTTTTTTGGCTTGAAGAAGAAGGGTTCGTTCCTGTTCGGCACAATCAAAGTCACATAAAGCTGCGTAGGCAATAGCTCGGCTCATGTGCCAATAGGCTTGGAGGGGAGGAGAGTCAAGGCATGGTTTTGGGAAGAGTAAAATTTCGTTCCACTTGTGAAAGTAGAGGTAAATTTCGAGAGGAACTTTAAGGAAATGGAAAAGTTTCGGCTCATGCTGAACATGGGGGCCAACAAATTGAACAAGCTCGCTTGCTGTGCTGATAGCTCGGGGATAATCTTCCATCAACATGTAGACCCTAGAAAGGACAGACAAATTGTGACTCAAGTAGTGGACCGGGTAGTGGCCAGATATTCCAAACTCTTTGATGTAGGCCCTGTCGGCAGCAATCGCTCTCTTATTTGTCTTAATGCAAAGCTCATAATCTCCCACTAAGTCAAAGATATGGCAAGGCATGTGCAGCAGATGGCCAGATTGAGGAAGCAGAGTCATCAAACGATGGGCCGACATCAAAGCTCTTTCAGGAGTGGGAGATTCCTCATAAGCATGGATGTAATAATGGTTTAGTCCAATATGTTCTGGGTTTCTTTTTAAAGCCGATTCTAGAACTTGGATAGCCTCCATAGTGCCTTCTAAAGGTTTTCCATCCAAAGACCACCATTTCCAAGGATCTAAATTTAAAATGCTTTCAGCATAGAGGGCTGCCGCGTCTAGATCCTCCGGATAAGCTTCCATCACTTTTTTCATCGCCTCTCGATAATGAAAACGTAAAGGGATGAAATCACCATTCAAATCATTTGTATAACGTGTAGCAGAGGCTTTGATATAGGCTTGGTCACTGAGAGAGGCCTCAGGGGCAAGCTCAAGGGCTTTTTGAGTTAAGGCGTAACAACGGAGTTCGTTTTCCGGAGTGACATCAGCGTTGACATTTTGTCCAAGAGAAAGGGCCATTCCCCAGTAGGCCATCGCAAGCTTTGGATCGTGCCTTGCTGCCTTTTCAAACTCCCGGTAGGCAATGTCATGATTAAAGGCAAAAATAGCTGTTAGCCCCTCATTAAAGCTTTTTTGCGCCTCCTCGTTTGTTGTCGATACGGGATGATAAATCTCGTTCATCGGTGCAAAAGCAAACGAAAGAGTAAAAAGAAAACCTAAGACAAACATTTCAACCCTCTAAAAATTGTAGTTTAAACAAGATCTTCTAACCGGTAAATAATTTTACAAAAAATTTTATAAGTTGGAATTCATTTGCCGCCAGTTCCAATTTTTAGTCAGAGGCGGCAAAAAGCCCCTTTCAGCTGACGAATGGGTTAGTACTTCACCCGCCCTGGCATATCGTGGTACTCCTTCCATATAGCGACAGCTTCTGGACGGAGGATCTCTGTGTATTTGATCTTTCGATCTTTTGGATCCTTCCGAATTTCTGCCAAATAGTCATCGTCTGCAAAGTCTCCATATTGACGTGAGTCTGGAATCGTGGCGCCGTAGAAAATGTGGTCAATGTGGGCCCAATACGAAGCGGCGAGACACATCGGACAGCATTCAGCGCTTGTGTAGAGTATGCAACCATCTAAATGGGGCGTACCAAGTTTTTTACAGGCATCTCTAATAGCTAAAATCTCAGCGTGTGCCGTCGGGTCGTTATCAGAGACAACGTGGTTAGACCCTTCTCCGATGATTTTCCCTTCTTTATCAACGATGACGCACCCAAAAACTCCACCGGTCTTCTCAATGATTGAGGCAATTCTACTAAGTTCAATCGCCCTTCTCATATTTTCTTCGTGTTGCTTTTGTGTTAGAACCATAAATTTCTCCTGATATTTCATTACTTGATCTTCAGCTTTATTGCTAACAGAGTTTAAAAAAGGGCCATGAATAGGCCCATTTTCCCTTCCTTTCTTCATCTAAAATTTACAAAATTTACGTATGATCAAAACCTAAGATTGGTCTCGATGTTTATGTGGAAAACTGGCCTAAAATGGTTACTTTTGCTCGTTTGTTTTCTAATAGCGCAACAAAGTTATGCCGAAATTCGGACAGTCGATTCCTTGGTCGAAATTGAGAAAGAAATTAAAGCCGCTGGGAAAGATGATTTAATTCTTCTGGATGTTGGAGGAACGCTTCTCACACACAAAGATGCCGTTTTACAGCCCTATCATAAAGGGTGGAAAAATGCCTGGTATGAAAAAAATTTCCCAAAACTGACCCGGAAAGAAAAAGTAGAGCTCTCCTACGTCTTGCAAGGGGCTGCCCAAAATTGGCGTCTTGTCGATGCTAAGTGGCCTCAAGTCATTGCAGAGGCCCAAAATAGGGGGGTAAAAGTTGTCGCTTTAACAAAAACAACCGTTGATCCCTCTTTGAGAGGTTTGAGAGATGCAAAGGTTGCAGCAAACGGTATAAAGCTAAGAAATGATCTTCCGGAGCTTTCTGATGGGGAGACTTTTATCTATGGCAAAGGGATGATTGAAACCGAGGCGAATTTTAAAGGTGCCGTCTTAAAAGAGGTGCTGGGCAAATTAGATAAACTCCCCAAAAAAATTATCTTTGTCGATAACAACCGCGCTCAAATTGAAAGTGTAGAGGCCGTCTGTCAAGAGGTCCATATTCCGTGCCTTTCTTTTGAGTACACTGCAACAAAAAAAGCCGTTCCCCTTAACGAAACGATTGCCGATTACCAACTCTACATCCTTGTAACGGAACATCGTTGGATTTCCGAAGATCAAGCAAGAGAACTCCTCAAGCCATAATCCTTCATTTTTCGTGCTAATCTCTCCGATTTAAAAACCTTCGGAGGTTTTCAATGTTAAGTCTATTTGAAATCTTGTTCTTTCTTAAGCAGATACACATTTATTCATGAAAAAAATAATTATGGTAGGTTTTGGTGAAAGAGAGGGGTGGTGAAAATGGAGAAAATCAAGACGTCACTTGAACAGCTTTGCATTAACACGATCAGGACCCTTTCGATCGATGGTGTTCAAAAAGCAAATAGCGGCCATCCAGGATTGCCTCTTGATGCTGCTCCTATGGTTTACGTCTTGTGGACCAAGTATTTAAAGCACAATCCAAAAAATCCCGAGTGGTTCGATCGTGATAGGTTTATTCTATCGGCAGGCCATGGTTCGATGTTGCTTTATAGCCTCTTACACTTAACGGGTTATGAAGAGATGACCCTGGATCAAATTAAGCAATTTCGGCAATTAGGCAGTCTGACAGCAGGTCATCCCGAGCGGCATATCCAAACAGGCATAGAGATCACAACGGGTCCGCTGGGGCAAGGCTTTGCTAATGGTGTGGGGATGGCCATAGCCGAGGCTTATCTTTCAGCAACGTTTAATCGTCCCGATTTCAATATGATCGACCACTACACCTACGTTCTCGCAAGCGATGGGGATCTGATGGAAGGGGTTGTCGCGGAAGCAGCTTCCCTTGCCGGTCACTTAAAACTTGGCAAGCTGATTTGTCTTTATGATGATAATCGGATCACCCTTTCAGCCTCTACCGAGCTTACTTTTTCGGAAGATAGAGCCAAACGTTTTGAGGCTTATGGATGGCATACAGAGGTAATAGACGATGGGAACGATGTTGCAGCCATCGATAAGGCCATTGAAAATGCAAAAAATGAAAAAGAGCGTCCATCGATTATCTTGATCAGAACCCATCTTGGGTATGGTTCGCCTCACAAGCACGACACATTTGACGCTCATGGAAATCCCTTAGGTGAAGAAGAGGTGAAACTAACTAAACAAAATCTTGGTTGGCCAGTTGAAACACCCTTTTACATACCTAAAGAGGCTGCCGATTTTTTTCATCAAGCGATTGCGGCAGGAAAAAGGAAAGAAGAAGAGTGGAAACATCTTTTTTCAGAGTATGAGAAAAAACATCCTGATCTTGCGAAGGAACTTCGCGGAATGATCAAGGGTGAACTAGAGCAAGGGTGGGATGCACTGATTACCACCTTCCCGCCACTTGCTAAAGGTCTGGCTACACGAAAAGCTGCTGGAGAAGTGATGCAAGAGATTAGCCCCAAATTGACTGGGTTGATTGGGGGGTCGGCTGATCTAAATCCATCCACTTTTACTGATCTCAAAAACTTTGGAAATTTCGAAAATCCATCTAAAGCTGAAGGAGATCTTCAAGGTTCAGTAGGAGGTCCCTGGAACTACGCAGGAAGAAATATTTTTTATGGAGTTCGTGAGCATGCCATGGGGTCGATCTCTAATGGTATCGCTGGGCATGGAGGACTGATTCCGTTTACAGCGACCTTTTTGACCTTTTCCGATTATATGCGCCCTCCCATCCGTTTGGCGGCTCTCATGCGTCTCCAAGTTATTTTTGTTTTCACCCACGATAGTATCGGTCTTGGCGAGGATGGCCCTACGCATCAACCTATAGAACACCTGGCCGCCCTAAGAGCAATTCCCCACCTGATTGTTATTCGTCCCGGAGATGCTAATGAGGCAGCCTGGGCTTGGCGAGTAGCCATTATGACCCGTTCAGCTCCACTTGCGCTTATCTTTAGCCGGCAAAATGTGCCCACTCTCGATCGGAGTCAGTATGCATCTGCTGATGGTCTCAAAAAAGGGGCTTATATTTTGAAGGATGCCCCCGATGGAAAACCCAATCTGATTCTAATGGCGAGCGGTTCCGAACTAAGTCTTATTGTCGAGGCTTACGAAAAACTGAAAGATAAAGCTTCTGTCAGGCTGGTTTCGTTTCCTAGTTGGGAATTATTTGAAGCGCAATCTCAGGAATACCGAGATAGTGTTTTCCCCCCTTCTGTTTTGGCTAGGCTGGCTGTTGAAGCTGGAGTCTCTCAAGGATGGGAAAAATATATTGGGGAGCTCGGTTGCATGATCAGTGTAGAAGATTTTGGTGCTTCTGCTCCTGGAACTGTCATCATGAAAGAGAGAGGTTTTACAGTAGATAATGTCTGTGAAAAAGCCTTAAAGATTTTGAAAAAGGATTATCCATGAGCAACGGGTTAAAGCAGATGAAGCATAAAGGGGAAGGTGAAAAATGAATCCGATAAAAGAACTAGATGCTCTAGGGCAATCGATATGGCTCGATTATATTCGTCGTGATCTGATCACAACCGGAAAATTGAAAAAGATGATCGAAGAGGAGGGACTACGAGGGATGACCTCCAATCCAGCTATCTTCGAAAAGGCCATTGTTGAAAGTCATGATTACGATCAAGCAATCCAAAATTTAAGAAAAAAGGGAAAAAACGAAAAAGAGATCTATGATGCTTTAACCATAGAGGATGTTCAGGCCGCTGCCGATGTTTTCCGTCCAGTATACGATCAAACAGATGCCCTAGATGGTTATGTAAGTCTCGAAGTCAGCCCTCACCTTGCTCACGACACCAAAGGGACGATTGACGAGGCAAGAAAACTATGGAAAATAGTTAATCGTCCGAATGTCTTTATTAAAGTTCCTGCCACAAAGGAAGGACTACCAGCGATTCAGCAGTTGATCAGTGAAGGGATCAACATCAATGTGACTCTTCTTTTCGGTTTACAACGTTATCGAGAAGTTGCTGAAGCCTATATCGCCGGTCTCGAAACCAGAGCCTCTCAAGGGAAATCGATTAAGCATGTTGCCTCAGTTGCCAGCTTCTTTTTGAGTCGTATCGATGTGATGTTAGACCCTATTTTAGAAAAGAAGGACCCAACTTTAAAAGGGGAAGTGGCGATTGCCAGTGCTAAATTGGCTTACCAGATTTTCGAAGATGTTTTTAGCGAGGATTTATTTAAAAAACTCTTAGGAAAGGGAGCAAGGGTTCAAAGACTCTTATGGGCCAGCACAGGAACAAAAAATCCAGCTTATAGTGACGTTAAGTACATTGAGCCCCTCATAGGGCCGCAAACGGTCAACACCGTCCCTGTAGAAACCTACGACGCTTATCTTGACCATGGACATCCCAAAGTGCGCATCCATGATGATCTTGATAAAGCTCATCTCATTTTTCAAAAGTTGCCTCAGCTTAGCATTAACATGGACCAGATCACTCAGAAGCTCGAAGATGAAGCCGTTGAGAAATTTATTAAACCCTTTGATCACCTTATAGAGACATTGAAAGAGAAAAAATGACAGTTAGCCTCCTCGCTGGTAAGCCAGCGCCTCTTTCTCTTTTGATCAATGTTCCTAAACTCATCACGGACTATTATGCCGAAAGGCCAGATCCGAGAGTGAAGGAGCAGGCAGTTGCCTTTGGGACATCGGGACACCGTGGATCGGCATTTAATAAATCTTTTAATGAATGGCATATTTTAGCGATCACTCAGGCGATCTGTGATTACCGGAAAGAAAAGAGAATAGAGGGGCCTCTTTTTATGGGAATGGACACCCATGCCCTCTCTGTTCCAGCTCTCAGAAGCGCCCTGGAGGTCTTAGCTGCAAATGGGGTAACTGTTTTGTTATCTGAGGGAGATGAATACACACCCACTCCTGCAGTCTCGTTGGCAATTTTGAATTATAATCGGGGGAAAAAAGAAAAATTATCCGATGGAATTGTGATCACTCCTTCTCATAACCCCCCTTCTGAAGGGGGTTTTAAGTACAACCCTCCTAACGGAGGCCCTGCCGATCAGAACATCACCTCATGGGTTGAAAAAAGGGCAAATCTCTACCTTGAAAAGGGGTTAGAAGGGGTAAAAAGAGTTCTCTATGAGAAGGCTCTTAAAGCAACGACCACGAAACGTTTCGATTTTCGAAAAAACTATATAGATGATTTAGTCCACGTTATTGATATGGAGGTGATCAAAAACTCTAAGATCACTCTCGGTGTTGATCCCTTAGGGGGGGCGGGTGTCCATTATTGGAAGCTGATAGCTGATCAATATGGCTTGAACCTCACTGTCGTGAATGATGTTGTCGACCCTACTTTTCGTTTTATGTCGGTCGATTGGGATGGAAAGATTCGGATGGATCCTTCATCTCCTTATGCGATGGAGAGACTCATTGGTTTAAAAGATCGCTTCGAAATCGCTTTCGCTTGTGATACAGATCATGATCGGCATGGAATTGTCACTAAAAGTTCTGGCTTACTCCCGCCCAATCATTATCTCTCTGTCGCTATTCACTACCTTTTTGAGCACAGACCTCTATGGAAAAAAGAGGCGATGATCGGAAAGACGGTCGTTAGCAGCCAGATGATCGACTATGTCGCCAAGAAGTTAGGGAGAAAGATTTATGAAGTCCCAGTAGGCTTTAAATGGTTTGTCGATGGTCTTTTTGATGGAACCCTTGCTTTTGTAGGAGAAGAGAGCGCCGGGGCTGCCTTTGCACGATTGGATGGGAGTGTCTGGACAACCGACAAGGATGGGATCATTCCTTCTTTGCTGGCAGCAGAAATGACGGCTAGATTGGGAAAAGATCCTGGAGAAATTTACCAAGAATTAAGCAAGGAGTATGGAGCGCCAGCTTTTGACCGTTTTGAAGCTTCAGCCACTCCAGAAGAAAAAGAGATTCTTAAAAATCTATCTCCTGAAGAGATCCATTCTAAAGAACTTGCTGGCGATCCCATCACTTCTATCTTGACGAAGGCTCCTGGCAATGGTGCCCCGATTGGGGGAGTTAAAGTGATCGCTAAGAATGGATGGTTTGCCGCTCGCCCTTCCGGGACAGAAAATATTTATAAGATCTATGTCGAAAGCTTTAAAGGCAAAGAGCATATGTTGCAGATCTTAAAAGAAGCTCAAATGATTGTTGGAGAGGCTTTACATGAACATCGATGACTTAAAGTCATTTGCTCTCGACGTCTACTGGTCCAGCCATCATAACGCCGACAAATTATGGAAAAAGATAGATCCCAGCTTATGGGACCTGACTCATAATCCATGGGTTATTTTGCAAACTATTTCCAAAGATAAATTAGAGAAAATCCTGGCAGAACCCGATTGTCATAGCGATTTTGAGGAATTACTAAAAGCTTACCGAGAAAAAGCTCAAGTGATTCCATGGTTTAAAAAACAATATCCCAAATCTCCTCTTTCTACTGTCGCCTACTTCTGCATGGAATTTATGTTGAGCGAGTCCCTTCCGATCTATTCGGGAGGGCTTGGCAATGTGGCAGGCGATCAGCTCAAAGCAGCGAGCGATTTAGGCGTTCCTGTTGTGGGCGTTGGCTTGCTTTACCAACAAGGCTATTTTCGACAGCTGATCGACAAATGGGGGAATCAACAAGCTTTTTATCCTTACAATGACCCTGGACAGCTCCCTATCAAACCCTTAAGGAGAGCTGATGGAGAATGGCTTCGCTTAGAAGTGGCTCTCCCAGGTTGGACCATCTGGTTGCGAGCTTGGGAGGTCAAGGTTGGTAGAGTCAAACTTTATCTTTTGGATAGCAATGATCCCGTTAACTACCCTCCCCACAGAGGGATTACAAGTGAACTCTATGGAGGGGGGACTGAACTTCGCTTAAAGCAGGAACTTGTTCTTGGAATTGGGGGGTGGAGACTCCTTGAAGCTCTTCATATCAAGCCCGAAGTGTGCCATCTGAATGAAGGACATGCAGCTTTTGCGGTTCTTGAAAGGGCGCGTTGTTTTATGAAAGAGTCAGGTCTTCCTTTTCATACAGCCTTGACCAAGACAAGAGCTGGGAACCTTTTTACCACACATACGCCAGTTCCAGCAGGTTTTGATCGATTTCCACCCGATCTAATCGAACAATATCTTGGAGTTTATGCCGAGAAACTTCTCTCCATCTCGCTTCATGATTTAATGGCCCTAGGCCGTCTTAACCCCGGAGATGCGAAAGAACCCTTTAATATGGCCTATCTCGCCATTCGAGGGAGCGGGGCTGTAAATGGTGTGAGCAAGCTTCATGGCAAGGTAAGCCGTCAGATTTTTGAACCCCTTTTCCCCCGTTGGCCGCAAGAGGAAGTGCCTATTGGGTATGTGACGAATGGAGTGCACACGCCAAGTTGGGATTCAAGCGAATCGGATAAAGTCTGGACAGACACTTGTGGAAAGCAGCGGTGGCATAGCCCAACAGAGTGTTTAGAAGAGGAGATCCGAAAAGTTTCTGACGAAAAATTGTGGGAGATGCGGAATAAAGAACGAAATACTTTAGTTGAATATGTGCGGAAACGGTTATGCAACCAATTAGCTGCCCGAGGGGCTCCTCTAGAAGATATTGAAAAGGCAAAGCACATTTTTGACCCGTCTATATTGACGCTCGGCTTTGCCAGACGTTTTGCCACCTATAAGCGACCTAATCTCCTTCTTCATAACCCCGAAAGACTTTTTCAAATCCTGACGAATCCTCAACGTCCGGTTCAGCTCATTCTTGCCGGAAAAGCTCATCCAGCTGATGAACCAGGTCAGGCATTAATCCGAGAATGGATGCGTTTTATCACTGGCCGCCAACATCATCACATCGCCTTCTTAAGCGATTACGATATTCTTTTGACCGAACAAATGGTGCAAGGGGTCGATGTTTGGATTAATACACCTAGGAGGCCCATGGAAGCTTGTGGAACAAGCGGTATGAAGGTCCTCGTGAATGGAGGGATCAATCTTTCTGAATTAGATGGTTGGTGGGCAGAGGCCTATTCTCCGGAAGTAGGGTGGGCATTAGGGGATGGACAAGAGCATCATGATGAAGCCGCCTATGATGCATTCGAGGCAAATGAACTCTACGACCTTTTAGAAAAGAAAGTGATTCCTGAGTTTTATGATCGGAATAACGAGGGGATCCCAACAGCATGGATCAAGCGGATGCGAGAAAGCATGGCCCAATTGACTCCCCAATATTCGTCCAACCGCTCAGTTCGTGAATACACCGAAAAATATTATCTCCCGCAAGCTGCAGCCTATCAAGAAAGAAACGGAATGGAGGTTGTTCAATGGCAAAAGGAGCTGGCTGATAATTGGGATAAACTCCGCTTTGGAACTTTTAAAGTGGAGACAAAAGGGGATCGGCATGAATTTGAGATCCAGGTCTATCTCGATGGTCTTGATCCAAAAGCGGTCAAGGTCCAGCTTTATGCTGAGGGCTCCTTGGTTGATATGAAACTCATGAAAACTTTTCCGGATCTTCATGTTTACCAAGCAAGTACCGCAAGCAGTCGACCCACAAATGATTATACTCCGCGAGTCATCCCCTTTTTTCACGGTGTTAATGTCCCCTTAGAGGAGCGGCAGATTTTATGGCAAAAATAACGACCCTTTTTGTAGACATTGGCGGCGTTCTCTTGACGAATGGTTGGGATCGTGAGGATCGCAGCCTCGCCTCAAAAAAATTTGGGCTTAATTTAGAGGAGATGGAATCGAGGCACCGCTTAACTTTTGATACATTTGAGATAGGAAAGATCTCATTAGAAGAATACCTAAAGAGGGTGGTCTTCTATGAGAAGAGATCTTTTTCTCAGGAGGAATTCCAAAAGTTCATGATGGAGCAGTCGTCACCCTACCCTGAGATGTTAGAGTTGATCCAGAGTGTTAAAAAGAAACACCATTTGAAGGTTGTGGCAGTTAATAATGAGGCAAAAGAGCTGAATGTCCATCGCATCAAAGAGTTTAAACTAGGGACGATCATCGATTTTTTTGTCTCTTCCTGCTTTGTTCATCTAAGGAAACCTGACGATGAAATCTACCGCTTAGCTCTGGATTTTTCCCAAGCCTCCCCAGAAGAGGTGCTCTATATCGAAGACCGTGAAATGTTTGTTCAGATTGCGGAATCGCTCGGCATCAAAGGTTTGCACCACAAAGATTTTGCCTCTACTCAAGACAAAATAGTCCATTTCTTTGCACCCGCTTAGGGTATGCTAAGAAAGCTAAACGCAAAGAAGTTTTGCGTTTAATCAATAAATAAAATTTTAAGTAAGGTGAAGGAATGAATGATGATCTTGCTCCATCTCATCTTCGGCGAATTTTTTATAAAAAGTTAACGCGCAACTTGGCGATTGGAACCGCTATCATTTTATTCTCTTTAGGATTGGGAATGGCAGGCTATGCCTATTTTGAAAAGATGGGTTGGGTCGACGCCTATGTCAATGCGGTCATGATTCTATCCGGAATGGGGCCAGTTGATACTTTGCAAACCGATGAAGGAAAGATCTTTGCAGGGAGTTATGCCCTCTTTAGCGGTATCATCTTTCTCGTCGTGATCGGTTTTATCTTAATCCCTGTCTTCCATCGACTTTTTCACAAATTTCATATTGAAGAACTCGAAAGAGGACAGGTTAAGCAAAAGAAAACTACCCACTAAATCTTTGGTTGTAAAATTCTCCCGGCAAAAAGGATTGTTTGGGTTGTTTTGTCAGCTACAAAAATGAGGAATGGTCGATTGACAACAACTTGCTTGGAGAGAGGGATGCAAGTCACTCCAATCACGACGCCAGTTGCTGCAGAGCCAGTGCCGCCCCATTCATCCACTTCAAACACAGCCTGATGCAAGATGTCGGTGATCACAACACCTTCTCCTAAGCCAAATTGAGCCTTATGACGATCAAAAGGAAGTTTCATCCCCATTTTTTGAAAGAGCTCTTTAGCGGGTAGCGAAGTGGCCACTTTAAATTTCGGCAAGCTTAGGTCTAGAGACTCGGTCTCTATATCTTCTAACCAATGCTGTAAAAGTCGAGTGGTTAGCTTACTTTCAACTTCTTTGAGAAAAACCCCTTCCTTCGGCAGAACCACAAAGAGGGACAGATCTTCCTTAAAGGGCATCTCAATAACGGAATAATTTGATTCTTCTAAATATCCGTAGGGAGCCAATTTCCTCATGAAAGGGATGGGGCGAAGGGATTTTTCAAGTCCATAAAAAGGGGCTTCAAAACCCATTTTTGGATCAAAGGAATGGGCCCAAGGAGCTTTTAGATAGAGCGTATTAACTAGGACAAGCTTTGTAAATGGATCGATTGATCCTTCAGGAAGTAGTTCAGGGATCTTGGTTTTAGAGTTAACCCAGGCATTGATTTCTTCTCTTGTTTCTTCTTGAGATTCTTTGAAATCAGCTGCATGAAGAGAGGCTTCGTAAAAAGAGATGAGCTCTGTTTCTAAAGGAGTAAAGATAAAATCAGAAGAGAGCCACGCTCCGTTTGCTAAGGTGAGCGACTTTTTTTGATTCAAATTTTCCAAAATCTTTTTGGAATTAAGCCTTCTTGCAGCGTCATCAGGAGAAAGGCAAAGAGTCTCTAAGATTTCTTGCTTAGTTTCTCCCTCAGCGACTTCCGCTACCATCCCTAGCCCTTGTTGTAAACTCAAGGGAGAAAAGAGGACATTATGCCCCGTTTCTTGTGCATAAGGAAAAAAAGAAGTTGTGAAATGAAGGTTTAATAAAAGTGTTGAAAGTAGATTGATTAAAAACATAAGAAACTTTCCTTTACCAAAATAATTATTTCTGGATAGATTGTTCTAATCTTAAACAAAAAATAGATAATTTGGAGAGGAGTTTCCAATTTTAAATAAAATTAGGTAATAGCACAGGCGTTTTTCCCCTGCTCTAAACGGTTAGCCTCTTCTTCCGTGACAGAAATAAGGCCAAGATTGCCTCTTTTTATCTCGGGGTACTCAGCAGGGTGTTCCGGAAGATGTTTTAAAATATAATCGGTAAATTCTTCTAAAGAATTTTGTGATTGAATAAATCCCTCATTGAAAATTTTCAATTCGCCAATCGTTTTAGTTGTGGATTGTTGGTAAAAATGGCCGGGGAGAACAGTGACCTCGTCGGGTAAGTGCCAGAGAGCTCTCAAGGAGTGATAATGCAAGGCAGCCCATTCTTTCGTTCTTTCACCTAGATCGGGACGAGCTATAGAGTCGATAAAGAGACTGTCGCCTGAAAAAAAGTAATGGTTATTCAGAAGAAAAGCTGAATTGCCGAGGGTATGCCCTGGGACGTGAAGAATTTCTAACTTATTCTTCCCTATGAGAATAGGCTCTTTAGAAAGGATGTTATAAGAAAAGGTAGCTGGGAGAAGATCTTTCGGATGGATAGCATCGTAAGGGTGAAGGAAGTAGGGGACTTCTAATTTTTTAGAGAGCTCCTTTCCGCCGCTCAAATGATCTGCATGGGCATGGCTATCGATAATAGCCTTAAGCCTTACTCCAAGTTTTTCGATCAGGTTAAGGTAGGTTTGGAGGTGGCGCGTTGGATCGATTAACACCCCCTCTTTCCCTGAGGTCATCAAGTAACTTAGGCATCCCTTTGCGACACGGGTGATCTGATAAATGGAAAGTTCTGGCGAAACAAGGATTGGAGTTTCACTATAGTAACTGTCCCATGCCTGCATCCCTCCCTGGAGAGAGTTTGCCCGGTAACCCAGTTTTTCAAGATCTGCAGTAGCTATGGCGGATGTTCGCCCTCGATAACAAACAACAACTATCTCCTGATCCTTAGGGAGAAGGGCCTCTATTTGAGTCTTTTCTAAGGTGGGCCAATCGGCATAGGGGAGATTGTGAGTGGTGAGGTTTTTTGCTTCGATATGACCTTTTTTAAAATCTTCTAGGCCACGGATATCGAGCAAGAAAAGAGATTTTCCTTGATCAATCTCTTTTTTAAAGGCATCTACAGAGTAAGGATTCATAAGGTCATCATAGCTTGACTTTAGGCATTTTGCATGTAGCAATTTCTGGGGAGAGATGCAGTGGAAAGTAAACCTGTTGGAAACGGAGAAAATTCTATGGAAAGTACTCCTGTAGAGAATGAAGATCCAGTGACAAGCTCAGCTGAATTGGAGGCGAGTGGAGATTCCTTTGGCAGCACTGTTCAGCGCTATCCCTTTTTTATCTTATGGGCACTCTCAATTTTGGGGTATTGGTCGGTACTACCCTATATCTCCTATTTAGGGTTGATTCCTGAAGAGATCTCTTTCCTCTCCTTCTTTCTATTCGGAACTCTTCAAGTGGCTATTTTGAATGGGATTTTGTTGTTGATTGGTTACATTTTCCTTAAGAGAATTGATCTTGACCCTTTCAAGACAGGTAACTGGCTGCAGCAAACAGTGTTACCAGCGGTTGTTGTTGGTCTCGTTTTGGGATTTGGATTGCACTACCTCGATGCGCTCCTTTTTTCTTCCTTCAACTCTCACTTACCTTCTCTACCCCGTTGGGCAGGCGCTCTTTCTTCTCTTTACGGGGCCATCAATGAGGAAATTTTAGCCCGTATTTTTCTCCTTCCGATGTTCTATTGGGTTCTCTCTTTGATATTTAAAGGAGAGCCATGGACAAGAAACAAATTGATGGGAGCAGCTATTAGTTTGTCGGCTCTAACTTTTGCCATCGGCCATTTACCGGCAGGTGTGGCAATTGGCCTTGTCACTTTTGTCGATATTCTCCGTATTTTAATTCTGAATATCTTGGCAGGGGTTGCCTTTGGATGGCTCTTCTTTCGCAACGGTTTTTGGGCAGCTTCTTTAGCCCATTTGATCACTGATATCATCCTTCATGCGGTCTACTAAAATTCTGATAAAAAGTCGCTGGATCCAGCAACTTTTTATCCAACTTATCTAGCCTATTCTTCGGATGACAGGCCGACTTCTGATTCCTCGTTTGTTAAATGACTCGATCTTGTAAGTCACTTTCTTGGTGCAGCTTGAGTTGATGGATGCACTCAATTTGAAAAGGGAACTTATTTTGGATTGTGATGACTCTAAAATCCCTCTAATACCTTTGCCACAAGCCATCGACTAAACTGGATTGAAAAGATTAAAAAAATAGCAGGATACGCCGCTAACGTGACTACAGGGTCGCACCTGACGGTGCGGCAGGATTCCCTGCGGCAGTAGAAAGGTTGCGTCCGAAGAAAATTCTGCCGGCCCTCAGGGCCGAATCCTGTAGCCACGTCAGCGGCGTATCCTGCTATGTGAATTAGTCAAGTCATTTGCGTTTTCTCCGACAACTTATTCCTTAAAATTCGTTATCCAGTCCGATTCTAGGCCTTTAAATAATAT
>JAGVKY010000184.1 GCA_020050175.1 Parachlamydiales bacterium | reverse complement strand
GGACTGGATGGGTACTTGGCCCGCCGGCTCAATGTCTCCTCCAAATTGGGGATTCTGCTCGATCCGATTGGCGATAAATTTTTTGCAATTGCTGTCTTTGGCAAACTCTACTTAGAGGGCACCCTACCAGTTCCTCTTTTCATCTCCCTTTTTTCAAGGGAGGCGGCTCTCCTTCTCTTTACTTGCTTTCTCTGGTACCAAGGGAAATGGAAGAAGTATCAAATTAAGTCATTTTTGGTTGGCAAGATGATGACCACTTGCCAATTTGCCCTCCTTTTGGCTCTCCTTTTTGGGTGCCCCATTTACTCTTTCTACTCCATTCCTTTTTTCCTCTTAGGGATTCTTTCCTTATTCAGCTTAATCGTTGATTCTAAGTAATTTTTAAAAAATCTTCATATATTGGTGATATTATATCCCCTTATGAAATGGAAATCCCAATAGATTAATGGATATTGTCTCTCTATTTATTCCTGATAATGCCGATTTCTTAAGAGATGCGCTTAATAACATTGCCGATTTAAGTGAGAAAAAAGGTTTTCAGCAGGTAGCAGCTAGAGTCTCTAGCTTGGTGATCCCTATTATCGCACTCTTCAACGCCGTCTCCTTTGCCAGTGAAGGGAAATTTTTAGATGCCATCCGGTTGACCTCCTTCATTTTTATCTCTATGGCATGGTCGATTGCGGGTCTGATTGCTGGATCAAAAGTATTGACGATTTGGAGAGAAGTTTTTATTCCCACAGATAACTTCGCGGCCTTCGAGAAACTTTTCGAACACTTATTGGAAAAAGGCACCCCCATTGGTTCGATTGTGAACAGAAAAGGGGCTCTAAGCTTTTCTCCCAAAAAAATGAAGGGGCCTCCTGATCCTTTTAGTGCCTCTGTTTTATCTCATCTATTGATCAGAGGGCATCAGAAGTTCCAAATGGGAGAAATTTACCCTGAAGAGTTTGACACTGTTTTAGGAACGATAAAAAAAATGGTGGGAAATGATGTTCCCGGAGAGAGTTTAGAAGCAAAAAATTTAGCAGGCCTCCTCGACCATTACTTAGCGGTAAGAGCTACGGGTGAACATAAATTCATCCAAAGCAACGAGGATATTTCGCTCGGTTGTCTCATCGACACTCTTTGCTTCCAAAAATCGTGGCAAGACCACGTTGTTAGAACCCCATTCTTTTCGAGAGAAATTGTTGTCGAAGTACTGAGCGATCGTTTTGGAGAAGATTTCGTTAAAGAGATCCTCACCTTTTATCCTTTAACAGGAGAAGTTTGGAGTGAGAAAGATGTTGTTGCGCTCCTCATAGGGCTGGCCGCCAACCTTACCTTAGCCGATGCAAGGGTTATTTTTAAGACAGATATCGAAAGCGAACTAATTGAAAAAATTTCTATTCTAAGAGATTCTCTCTCAAAATTTGCTGAAGATCACAAGATTATACCTGGCCCTACGTGGGAAAAGCAGCTCAACAAAGATTTAGACTGCCTCAAAAGCATGAAATATCTGCTCGATGTCGCAGGGAAGGAATACCCCTTTGGAAAAGATCAGGAGCGATTTGCTTGTTACGAGCATTTGGCAAGACATCTGATTTATTATTTATTCGACCCCCCCTTTAGCAATTTCAGATTCAACGGTTCTGGCATCACCCGGTTTAGGGAGGGCACTCTTGTCACATTGACAGGTATTCGCACCGAACCCCGTCTCTATCAAATCAAGTTGATTATTCGGGATGGAGGAGTGAATGGTGTTTACCTTGTCCCTGCTAATGGGGATGAAGGAGATGAAGGTTTTGTCGTCTTCCGCGGGACTTCCGATTTAGCCTCCATTAGCCGCGATCTCGCTGTTTGGGAAAGGAACTCTTTAGAATTATGGCCAGAAGGCCCTGGTTCTGCTTCTTTTGCCAGAAGACGCCAAATTATTCTTGAAAAATGGGGCGAATTAAAACAACTATACCCTCAGATTAAACACTGGAACTTTTTTGGCCACAGTTTAGGGGGAAGCGACGTTGCCCGCGTTGTCGCGATGATTGCCAATAAAAAAGAAAATAATTTGGAAGGGATAAAAAGTGTCAATGTGATCACTTATAATGCTCCCAAAGTCGAGAGTTGGACAAATCTGGAATTTCTCAGCGGAGTTGAAAAATTGGTTAATCAGTGCCAGTTTTCTGAGACCAATTTAGTGGGAGATGGCGATCCTATCCATAAATTTGGAATTAGTCGATTGGGCCAGTTTAAAACTAGCAAACCTCGCAACTTGCAAACGGAAACGATTACTTTTGAGCAGGCCAATGCTAAGGGGATCTATGGATGCCATACGACCCCCTGGTTAACTCCTACAGGCGATCCCACACCAAAATCAGAAGAAGATCGTGTTCGGTTAATTGTCTGCATGGCAAGACTTGCTCGCTCCTAAATTCTATCAACGTTCAATAAATCAATAATTTCTCAAATAACTTTAAATTAAATTTACAAATCATTGTTATACTCTTTTGCTTATGATGATTTCCTTTTTTATCCCAGAAGACGCCTATTTTTTGAGGAATTGCCTCAATAACATAGCTGATTTGAGTGAAAAAACAGTTTTTTACAATTTAGCTGCAAGAATCTCGGCCTTAGCGATCCCCATTATCTCCCTTTTCAACGTATTATCCTTTGCCGCTAGAGGACAATTTAAAGGCGCTCTCAAATTAATAGCATTTACTGTGATATCTGCTGGTTGGGCACTCGCGGGATTAGCAGCCGGATCAAGGATCCTCACCCTCTTTAGACAAATTGTTAAAAAGGCGCAGATCCCCCAAAAAGAACTTCAAGAAATTCGGCTCATCAATGAACGTTTACTTGACAATATCGCCACTGCTGAAGGGGCCATTGACCCCTTAAAAGGTCGCATCCGTTACTTAACGGCTGAAAATGATGTAAACCAGGCTAACTTCCAACAGCAACTCGACGAACTAAGACAACAAAACCAGGCTCAAGCAGAACAGCTCGCGGCGCAACAGCTATTGATCGCCCAAAAAGATGAGCAGCAAGCCCTTTCGACTCGCGAAATCGCCAACCTCCACGCCCTCATCGTTCAAAAAGATCACGAGATCGAAGGATTTGCACCTCGCATTGAAGCATTAGAGGGACAAATTATCATTCTCCGTACTGCTGCTATAGACCAAGAGCGTGAAATCGGAGTAAAACTGCAACAGATTGCCGAAAAAGAAAGAACCATCCTCCTCATTAACCAATCCATTGATCAGACTAAAGCAGAAAGAGATCAACTCAGAGTCGAAAAGCAATACCTCGAAGACCAAAACTTACAATTAGAACAATCCAATCATAACCTGAAAGAGGCGATCAATCTAAAAACACACTTCCTCGAAGTAAAAAAGAGTCTTATTACGGCTCTAACGGAAGATAAAAACAAAATTGAAGAGGAAGCTAAAGCCTTAAGAGCTTCTGATCAAGCTCTAGCACAAAATATTGCTGAAAAAGAGCTGCTCATCGCTCAACAATCGGCAGAAATTGCTAGGTTAAACCAATCCCTTGCTGCCCTAACCGAAGACAACCAAGCGCAAGCTGAAATTATCCAAAAACAAAGCAGGAAAATTGTTAGTTTAAACGGTCGCGTGCTTGACCTTAATTATCGAGTTGAACAACAAGATCGCAAAATTCAGGAAGAGCAACAAGCTCATCGAACTCTCTGCGAGAGAATTGAGGCCCTTACTTTAGAATCTGAAAAAGCCAAGGCTGGATTCGAAAGGATTTTTGAAGAGCTCAACTCCAGAGATACACGTATAGAGAAGCTTTTCGAATTGGATCCGGAAAAAGCTCAGAAATGGATAGAGGGACTTGATCAGGAAATTTTCGATTTGCGAGCGGCAAAAGAAAGGACGGAAAGGCAAAAACAAGACATTCTTGAAAAGGCAATCGATTGGGATGATATCTCAACAGATCTTAATAAAAGTGTTGGCGGTATCTCAGCTCCAGCTCATAACTTTGCTGCATTTGATCCGCTTGTTAGGCAACTGATGGCTGGAGAATTCGGACCTGTTGTCAGCAAAGACCAGGCCCTAGCCTTTTGCCCAAAAAGAAAAGGAGAACCTAGAGATCCTTTCACGACATCAGTCCTCTCTTATTTGCTGCTTAAAGGATATCAAAAGTTCATTCGTCCTCCTACTGAAGACCAGGCCCCTTTTACTATAGACGATTTCAAAGCTCTTTTTGAAAGAATTGAAAATATCTACAACACCACAAAAGTTGAGAACGAAACTTTAGAAAACAAGAGCCTTAAAGAAAATCTCTCCCTTTGTCGCTCAGTCATAAAGATTCCTCCAGGCGAACCTCTTTGTCTGGACCAGAAAGAGACAATTAATTCCGTGTTTGAACTTCTCATTCACAAAAAGCCTTGGCCTAAACATATTGTCCGCTTGCCCTTTTTCGAAAAGGTGCCAGTGATCGAAAAATTAAAAACTGCCTTTGGTGAACAAGCAGTCAACAACGCTCTCAGTTATTACAAACTTTCTACAGGATCATGGAGCGAAAAAGAGGTTTTAGCTCTCTTTGTTAGCCTTTCAGCCAATATGACTTTAGATACGGCTATCCATATTTTCGGGAAGGTAGATGAAAGTGAACTCATTCGCCATATTACCGAGATGAGGGATTTGGTCTATCATTTTGCCGACAACAACAAAATTGTTCCTGATGTTGAATGGGATCAACAGTTTAAGAAGGACTTAGAAAGCTTAAGAGTGATGAATCTTGTGGCCCATGCAGGCGATGAGAATGTATTAGATCAGTATCCATTAGGGCGAAAGCAGGCTCGGGCAGCCGCTTTGGAGCATCTCGGTAGAGATCTTCCTTATTGTTTCTTTGACACAGCCTTTAGTAATTGGAATCCACATGGCTCTGGCTTATCAAAAATTACCGATGGCACTCTTGTCGCTATTGGCGGGATTAAACCTAAACCCAGCCTTTTTAAAACTAGGATCATCATCAGGGACTCCGGTATTTATGGAGTAACCTTAGTTCCGGTTAATCCTAAAGAGGCGAACGAAGCATTTGTCCTTTTTAGAGGAACATTTGATGGCGGGTCTATTAGAAGAGATTTAAACCCCACAGAAAGAACAACTGCCGAAGTCATCGGTCTCGAGGGTCCTGGGGGAAGAACTTTCTCACAACGGAGTGCTGAAATTTTAAAAAATGTATCTGAACATCTACAAGATGCATCAGAAGTTGAGCATGTCACTTTTGTTGGACATAGTTTGGGAGGAAGTGACGCTACCCGCCTTCTTAGTGCGATTCTCAACTCCAATGGAAGCTTGCTTAGTCGAGCGAAAAAAGTTGATCTCGTCACACTTAATAGTCCTCACGTCGAGAAAACGACACGAGATGCCTTTATTAAGGGGGTCAAAGCCCTTCCAGAGTGCCAGTTCTCTGTGACTCACCTAGAAGGAAAAAATGATGCGGTCTCTTCTGTTGGAACTTGCAGAGTTGCCCATTGCGGTGAAGAAAAACCTAAAAATTTAGAAACAGAGACAATCGTCTTTGAACAAAAAAAGGCGCAGTTTTCTATATGGTTTTTCGACTTTGTGAGTTTTATTGTTAGAGGATACAACCGTCATACGACTCCATGGCTTACACGAGGTGCCGACCCAACAGTTTCTAATTCTTACCAAGAGCATTTAGAAGCCTTCATAGCTAGACAGCAAAAAAACTATCAACCCGAGCTTGCAGAAGAAATAGCAGCTTAAAGAAAGCTGACTATCTGTAAATATCTTTTCTATGGTCTACGTCGATGATGAGAACAAGTAACTTCCCATCATCGATGGCATAGATAACCCGATAATTCCCACACCTTATTCGGCAACCTTTACCCCCTTGAAGCTTCTCAGCCCCAAATAGGCTTTGGGTCGCCAGCAAGCGATTCTACGACATTTAAAATTTTTTTAGCCTCTTTTAGGGGGATCCCCTTTAAAAGCTCCAAAGACAATTGAGTATTTCACTTATCGAGGCCGAGATATTTTTTTACTTCTTCAAGAGTGTCATAACCATGATCTTCAATACTTTTCATTCCTTTATCGAAGGCAATGACATCTAAATCTTCGGCGAAGTCCTTAAGAGCATTTTTATCATCTAATTTTTCTAGGATGCATTGAAGAATAAAATCCTTCATCGAAATGCCTAAGATGGCAGAAATAGCCTTCAATTCTTTGTGCTTCCTTGTTGGAAGCTCCACAGTCATTCGTGTCATATCTGAATGTATTTGTTTATGTGAATGAGATGCAAGACTAGGCTTGGGAAGTGGCGGTCTTGTCGACGGGGAGGGGAGCTTCCTGGATGTCGGAGAGCTCTTTGTAGGCCTCAGCGTCCTTTTTGGCGACAAGGGCTGTAAACTGACGGCCTAAAGACTTGGTGGCCACTATCCAAACGAAGATAACGCTTAGAAGGAGGGCTGCAATGTAAGGGGAAGAAGCTGAAAAGCTGCCGAGCGCAACTAAAAGACCTTGGTGGGCAAAAGAGCCGCCTGACTTACCAAGACGGGAGCCGACGCCATCAATGGCTGCTTTTCCTCTCAGTTTCTCATCATGCTCAAGCGGGATAAAGGCCATCTCTTTTGTGGTGTCAAAAAAGGAGTATTTGGCGGCTTTGCTTAAACAATTCTGCGCTGATCCAAAGAAGACTGCAATCGCGAGAGGCGTCATCCCCGTTAGAGTGAAAAAGGCCTCACCCATCCGATTTTGCAGGAAGAAAAAGAGGAAGAATCCAACGCTTGTCACCATCATGATGACCGGTGTGGCAATGGCTGTTTTTGTCCATCCGAGACGGCCGATAATCTGAGACATGAAAAGGGCCGCAATAGTGGAGAAAATCCCCATGAGCGACGTCAGATTATTCATATAAATGTTGTAATCTTTAGCTAAAGGATAGAGTTCTCTTAGCTGATCTTTCCAGATAACCTCAACAAGGTTGATCACAAGGTTATAAGAAATAACAAGGACAGCAATACAAGCTAAATACTTCGAATTGAAGAGATAACTAAAACTATCTCGGAGAGAGAGCCTCTTTTTCTTCTTCAATTTCTTAGCAATCCCACCTTCAGATGAAGTGGAGTGGAAGGTCGAATATTCTGGCCCTTGCAAGACATTCCGATTCATCCACCAAAAAGCCACCATAGTGGTGATACCCGATAAAACGATCAGAAGAACGATCTGCATCAGCGATTGATCCCAAGCTTCCTTGCCAAATGGGAGCATCGGGTTAAATTCCATGTTCAGCAGGTAATTAGCCGACTGACCAGCAACAATCGCAGCTAAATTCGATACAATGCCAAGTAGAGAGTAAAATCTCCTAGCCTCTCCAATCTTTGTCACCTCATTCGCAAAACCCCAGAAAAGGACGGTCAAAACCATCGTTCCCCAAAGTTCGCACATGACATAAAAGAGGGTGAATGTCCAGTTACGGAACATCGCAATCAATCCCTTAAAACCAGCAGGTAAAATCGTCTCAAGAAAGTCAGCTGTAGCGTTGGGGTGTAGAATGTCTTTGGCAGGGTTCAGAATGAAAACAAAACCTGCATAAGAGATCAAAAAAGTCGTAATAATGATGTAAACAACCTTGTCCTGACCTAACCTCGAAGAGAGCTTAGTAAAGAGAAAGGTAAAGAAAATCGCCATCGGGAGAACAGCCCAAACCTTGATAAAAGGGAGGACCTCTGCACCAGACGATTTAGCTGTGACAACGACAACGTCTTTTAGGTTACGGAGAATGCTGTAATTGAAGCAGATGAAAAGAAACATGATCATCATCGGCAGGATCTTTTTCACTTCTCGGGCGTGGATAGGCCAGAGAAAAGAACGGATTCTTCCGAATTCTTGATCTACGCTTGGCTTCATTGTATATCTCTTAAACCAGCAGAGCCGGTTTGGAAAAAGGATTGTTTATAACAGGGTTTGACCATTTGGGCAACAAAATTAATTTTTGTCATCGTTTGTTGCTTAGATAGTTTGGTCTTAAAAAATTTCCTCATGCTTGGATTACCTCTTGTGTAGCAAGCGGCGGCTTCTCTTCCTTCGCAGGTTCTGTAAGAGCCACGAACTCTCTGCCAAGCGCCCTCACTGCCATCATCCAAATAAGGATAATGCCGAAAAGAACGATAGCGACATAGGGAGCACTGGAACTTAGCGTTACGAAAAAGAGAAGAAGACTCTGATGGATAAAGGCCCCTCCCGATTTTCCCATCCGCGAACAGATGCCGTCGATGGCAGCCTTCCCATTCAATTTACTTTCAGGAGAAAGGGGAACAAAAGCCATTTCTTTTGTCGCATCAAAAACAGTGTATTTAGCCCCTCGGCTCATGACGTTTTGCAAAGTTCCAAAAAAAACAACCCAAGCAAGGGGACTAGATCCCAAAGCGAGGGTGATCCCTTCCCACCCCATCTGATCGAGGAAGAAGAACCCAAAGAAACCGACACTTGTGATGAAGAGAATGACCGGAGTTAATAGAGCTGTAAAGGTCCACCCGAACAGTCGGATCGCATTACCAGAGACAAAAAGGGCACTTAAAGTGGCAATCGCCCCAATCAACGAACTGACTTGGTTCATGTAGAGCGAATAATGAGAAGGATCAGGAAGAAGAAGCCTCACCTCGTGCTTCCAAAGCACTTCGACCAGATTGATAACAACGTTGTAGGAAACAACAATGATCGCAATGTAAAGAAGATAAGGGGTTCTAAGGAGATAACGGAAATTGTCCCGCAAACTAATTCGACCTTTAATATGAGTCTCTTTGTGAGACATTGACGAATCATAAAAGCGGGGATCGGTCAACACTTTACGATTTAGCCAGCGGAACGTTAAAACCGCCATCAAACCGGAGCCTAAAATCATCAATAGGATAAAGACCATCGACTGATCCCATGCGGTCGTCCCAAAAGGAAGAGCGGGATTGAATGAGTGGTTAAGACAAAGAATCGAGGCTTGCCCGGCAAAAACCCCAGAAAAATTGGCCCCAATCCCGAATAGGCCGTAAAAACGCTTTGCCTCACCGAGGCGAGTCACCTGGTTAGCAAATCCCCAAAAGAGAACAAAGAGAACAACGCTACCCCAAAGCTCGCTCATCACATAAAAACTTGTGAAAAGCCAATAACGGACCATCGCAATCATCCCTTTGAAACCGGGAGGCAAAATCAGCGTCAGTTGCTCAGCCAAGGAATCAGCTTGCAAAGCTTCGTGGTAAGGGTAAATCAGAAGGAAAAGTAAAAAATAGCCTAAAAAGAGGGAAATCATCGTGTAGAAGACTGCTTCTCTTTTGAGCCGGCTGGAGAAATAACTAAAGAGCCACGTCATGATGACGGCTCCAGGAAACAAAACCCAAACTTTAATAAAGGGAATCACCTCAGCGCCTGACGACTTAGCCGTCACAACGAGGGAATCTTTTAAAACCCTAAGAACATTGTAATTAAATGTAATGAAGAAAAAGATTAGTAACATTGGAATGAGTTTTCTCAACTCAAACCGGTGGACGGGCCATAAAAAGGCTCGCCAACGCCCAAACTCAGTCGGTTTGGACTCACCCATAAAACCCCCTAATCTTCCGTTTGGAAGAAAGGGAAATTACTAGCTGGATTAGCACAAAAATTGCTCCCTAATCGCTAATTAGTATAGCAGATTTCTTCAGCAATCTCAAGAGAAAACAGAGGTGTGCAAAGTTATATAGTAGAATACATAAATAAATTGAATTAAGTTGTATTTGATAGCCATTCAAATTTGGAACAGCCTGTTCCTAAATTTATAGCTATAGATCAGCATCGCTTAGCGCCTCTATCCCAGGGAGCGATCCCTGTTCCAAATATTCAAGCGTCGCCCCACCGCCTGTCGATAAATGAGCCATTTTGTCACCCAATCGGGCCTGTTGAACTGCAGCAACTGAATCCCCTCCCCCAATGATAACTTCGGCTTTGAGAGAGGCCAGTGCATTAGCGATCCCTATTGTTCCTTTATCAAAGGGAGGA
Organism: Parachlamydiales bacterium; assembly: GCA_020050175.1. Classification (GTDB taxonomy): domain Bacteria; phylum Chlamydiota; class Chlamydiia; order Chlamydiales; family JAJFMK01; genus JAGVKY01. The sequence goes on along the minus strand of JAGVKY010000184.1, from coordinate 6,273 downwards.
TGTTCATAGACACCAAAAGGGCCGTTCCAAATCACACTTTTGGCAGGCTGCAAAAGTTTTCCAAAGAGTCCGATTGTCTTGGGACCAATATCAACCCCTTCAAGATCTGCTGGCACTCCTTGATCGGCTGGAATCGTTTTGATCTCTTTGGGATGATCGATGGAATCAGTTACAACTAAATCGATTGGCAGATGGATAGGAATTTTCCTCTTTTCTCCTTCAGCAAGAAGATTTTTAGCCTCTTCGACGAGATCTTTTTCAAAAATAGAACGACCGATGGGGATATTTTTAGCTAAAAGAAATGTATAGACCATGCCTCCCCCTAAAAAGAGGGCATCGACTGTGTTCAAAAGCGATTTTAAAACGCCTAACTTCGTCGAAATTTTTGACCCTCCAATGAGGGCATAGAAAGGTTTTTTTGGATTTTGCAAAAGATCGCCGATATAACGGATCTCTTTTTCCAATAAAAATCCTGCTGCCGCTTTTCCAGGAAAAGCTTTTGCTAGAGGAACAATCGAGGTGTGTGCTCGATGGGAGCTAGCAAAAGCATCATTGACGTAAACGTCACCTAAAGCTTTTAGTTTTTCTACCAAACCCGGATCCTTTTCGGGCTTCTCTTCGCCAGGTTGAAAACGGATGTTTTCTAGAAGAAGCACCTCACCAGGTTTTATCTCCTCTCTTGCCGCCTCTAAAGGACCTGCGTAAAAATTAACTTTTTTCCCTAAAAGCGCTTCGAGTCTTTTGGCCACAGGCTTTAAGGAAAAAGCGGGATTGGGCTCTCCTTTTGGACGCCCCAAATGGCTAATCAAAATGGGAGTCCCCCCCTGATCAAGCCCATATTTAATCGAAGGCAAACTTTCCCGAATCCTTGTGTCATCGATGATTTTGCCCCCTTCTAATGGGACATTAAAATCGACGCGGATAAGAACATTCTTTCCCTTTAATGGAAGCTCTTTTAAAGATAATTTTCTAGCCATAAAGGTAAAGTAATGGACCTTGAGGATAAAAGAAAAGAGTACCAAAAGGGAACGCTATCGAAGAAGACCCTCTCCAAAGATCCCTTTCAGCAAGTTTCCTTGTGGATTGAAGAGGCGCTTGCTTCTGAGGAAATTGAACCAACAGCCGCTTGCCTTGCCACTTCAACTAGAGATGGAAAGGTCTCCTCTCGGATGGTCCTCTTAAAAGGATTTTCTAAAGATGGGGCCTATTTTTTTACAAATCTCAAGAGCAAAAAAGGGGCTCAGCTGCAAGAGAATCACTACGCCAGTCTGACCCTTTATTGGAAACTTTTGGAAAGGCAGGTGATTCTAGAAGGCCCTGTTACCCTCCTACCCAAGACAGTCGCTGCTGCTTATTTTGCCAAAAGATCGCGCCACAGCCAGTTAGGCACTTTAGCCTCTCAACAAGGGGCGGTCATTCCCAACCGCAAATTCTTAGAAGAGAAATACGATCAGCTTGAAAAAAAGTACGAAGGAAAGGAAATTCCCCTTCCGCCGAACTGGGGCGGTTTTGCCCTGCATCCCCACCTGATAGAGCTCTGGCAAGGTCGAGTTTCCCGCCTGCACGACCATTTCGCCTACCACTACCAAGAACCCGAATGGATCCTCGAACGCATCTCCCCTTGAAAACCTCTTAAATAGTGTTCTCTTTGGTTTAAAAAATAAAAATTATATTACCACAGAGAACACAGAGAGGCTTCGCCTAAGCAAAAGTTTTTATAGGTGAAGCCAAACCTTATTTTCTTTTTATCTACAAACACTGCTAATCATGCTTTTTTATTGCATCAAGGGTTTTATTTACTCAGATTGGGGAAGGAAGCCGCCGGCTTGCATGTGCCAAAGGCGACTGTAGTGGCGATTGAGGGAAAGAAGGTCTTGGTGGCTTCCCTCTTCCACAAGGGCTCCCTGATCAAAAACGAGGATGCGATCCATTTTGGCAAGAGTGGAAAGGCGATGGGCAATGACAATTGTTGTTCGATTTTGCATCAATCTTTCCAGGCTCTCTTGGATGTAATGTTCTGTCATCGAGTCGAGTGAAGAGGTTGCCTCATCTAAGATAAGAATAGGGGCATCGGCAAGCATCGCTCGAGCAATCGCAATTCTTTGACGCTCTCCCCCCGAAAGTTTCGTCCCTCTTTCTCCTACAACAGCATCATACCCTCCAGGAATTCTGTGGATAAACTCATCACAATGGGCCCACCTAGCTACCTGAAAAATCTCTTCATCACTGGCATCACTTTTTCCGAATCGAATATTTTCTTTAAGCGAGCGGTGAAAAAGAATGGGATCTTGGGGAATTAAAGCTACTTGTCTCCTCAAGGACTCTAAAGTGACTTTTGAAATGTCTTGTCCATCGATCAAGATCGAACCCGACTCTAGAGAAAAAAACCGAAGGATTAGATTAATAAAGGTCGATTTTCCTGCTCCTGAGTGACCCACAAGGCCCATTTTTTCCCCAGGCTTGATTTTGACATCTTGCCTTGAAAAAAGTTTTTTCTCCCCATAGTAAAAAGTCACATTGTCAAAAACAATTTCTCCTCTTCTGATAACAAGGGAGCTCGCTTGAGGATAGTCCCCTAAATCTTGCGGATCATGCATCACCGTGAGAGCTTGCTTCATCGTGCCAATGGCACCGAAGAGTGTTGGCAGCATGTTTTCGAACATCCAAATGAGCAGTGAAATATTCCAAGTGGTGTTAAATACTTGAACCAATTGTCCCGTTGTTATCGACCCTTGGAACCAAAGGTAAAACATGAGACCGTTCATCCCAATCCCTACAAAGACAAAGTAAATCACCCCCATGTAGACGCGCATGAATTCGACAGTGATCATTGCTCTTCGTCTGGCGACCCTTTCCATGTTTTGAAAATTTTCTACATAACCGCTTTCATCTCTGAATCGGTAAAACAAGTTCACAACAAAGTTGTTGGTCAAACTATCAACAATTTTCCCTGAAAGAAGACTCCTTGCTTCTCCATGGCTTTCCTCCGCCTTGTCAACCTTTCCAACCAAGAAAAAGCTTGTCGACAAGAGTAAAAAGATAACCAAAGCCAACCAGATGGCAAGCGCTAGATGGATGTCTAAAAAAAGAACCACCCCTAAAATGCTTGTTACAACCACGGGGATAAACATGGTGAGGAGTGGTTGAAGGACCACATTTACCTGCGTGGTCATATCATTGATTTTGTTAGAGAGACTTCCTGCAAAGCGATCGTTGAAATACTTAGGGGAATGTCTCTCGACATGATTGAACATCGTCATCCGAATGTCCGATTCTAGCTTTGGAATGGCGCGAGCGAGCAATAGCCCTTGAATTCGGAAGGCCGCCTCAATGGAGATCCACAAGAAAAACCCTCCGATGACCCACCATTTGAGATCCATCCAAGCTGCTGCTCGATCCCCCTCAAATTGGGTAAAAATATCAATGACCTTCCCTAAAATATAAGGCCAAAGCGTCCAATCTAAGGTCCAAAAGAGCGATAGAAGCGCCGCAAAGAAAAAAGGCCATCGATAAGGCCTCATCAGAGGCCCTAAAAACGAGAATAAATTTCTATAAGTCATTAGATAGAATCTGGAAGAAAGCCTCCCGCTTGCATTTCCCAAAGACGGGCATATTGTCGATTAAGGCCTAAAAGATCTCGATGAGAGCCTTCTTCGACAACTTTACCCTGATCGAAAACGAGGATCCGATCCATCTTGGCAAGCGTAGAGAGTCGGTGGGCAATCACGACGGTTGTCCTATTTTGCATCAATCTTTCTAAACTCTCCTGGATATATTGTTCGGTAATAGAATCCAAAGAGGAAGTTGCTTCGTCTAAAATGAGAATAGGCGCATTCGCCAACATGGCTCGAGCAATGGCAATCCTCTGCCTTTCACCTCCAGAAAGCTTGGTTCCCCGTTCTCCAACGACGGCATCATAACCTTCGGGGATGCGGCGAATAAACTCTTCGCAATGGGCCCACTTAGCCACTTGATAGATATCTTCATCTGTCGCATCTAATCGACCAAAACGGATGTTTTCCCTAAGGGTTCGGTGAAAAAGAAGAGGGTCTTGTGGGATTAAGGCCACCTGCCTTCGCAGCGATTCCAAAGTCACCTTTGAAATATTTTGCCCATCGATGTAAATTGAACCCGACTCTATCGGAAAAAACCGGAGGATTAAATTAATAAAGGTCGATTTTCCTGCTCCTGAATAACCAACGAGGCCAACTTTTTCTCCTCCTCGGATTTTGACATCCTTGTTCTCAAACAGCTTTTTCGCCCCATAATGGAAAGTGACATCCTCAAAAACAATCTCCCCAGATGTGACAACAAGAGGTTTAGCTTGGGGATCATCTCCCAAATCTTGGGGATCCTCCATTACCGATAGCGCTTGTTTCATGAGACCGATCGCACTAAAAACAGTTGGAATCGTGAAGCTAAACATCCAAATGAATTGAACAATGTTCCAAGTGGTGTTAAAAATCTGCGCTACTTGTCCAGTTGTGATAGACCCTTGGAACCAGAGGTAGATCATGGCAGCATTCATCCCAATGCCGGCGATGAAAAAAGTGATTTGCCCTAAGAAAACCCGCATGATCTCAACGGCATACTTGGCTTTTTTGTTGGTCTCCCTTTCCTTCTCTTGATAGACCTCTACAAATGCATTTTCATCCTTAAAGCGGTAAAACAAATTAACGGCAAAGTTATTCGTCAAACTATCGACAATTTTTCCCGAGAGGGTACTCCTTGCCTCTCCATGGATCTCTTCGGCCTTATCCACTCGGCTTGCGAAATAAATGCTTACCCCTATGTGGACAAGAATTAATAACGCCAAAAGGAGGGCCATGACAAAATGGATGTTCAGGAAGAAAAGGACCCCCAAAACACTGGTTAGGATGACAGGATTAAGCATCGTCAGTAGCAGTTGAAGAACAACTGTGACCTGGGAGGTCATGTCTGAGATCTTATTGGCTAAGCTTCCGGCAAAGTGTTCGTTGAAATACTTAGGTGAATGTCTCTCGACATGGTTAAACATCGTCATCCGGATATTGGATTCCATTTTTGGAATCGTCCGGGCGAGCATAAATCCTTGGACCCTAAAAGCGATTTCGATGGAGAGCCAGAGAATAAGTCCAGCTACTAACCATAACTTGAGCTCACCCCAAGCGGCAGCTCGATCGGCTTCAAACCGGGTCAAAATATCGATCACCTTACCCAAAAGATAAGGCCAAATCGTCGCGTCAAGCGACCAGAACATCGCGAGTAAAAAAACGGTTAAAAAGGACCAGCGATAGGGCCGAATGAGCGGCCAGAGAAATGAGATTAAATTTCGATAAGTCATCGTAATAATGAAAATTTAGCTTTTGAAAAAAAATTCTGACACTCTCCCCAAGAACGGGAAGCAACAGGAACTATTTAGCTAGGAAGTTTTCATCTTATTAATCTCAATATACCACTTTATACAAAGATCAAATTTTACAAAAACAAAAAAAGTAGGTCCATGATCGATTCTGCACTATTAAAAACTTCTGGGAAGTTCTATTTGCTAGCTTTAATAATCAGTTCGTGTTGTTCAAAGATGACACGCCCTGTTTTTTCGAGAGGAAAAGTGGCTAGGTAACTAGAAACTAAATCAAAAAGGAATTGGTTGTGCTCTTCCTCAGGCATCTCAATCAGCCTAGGAGATACTGCAGCAAACCAATTGGCAAAATCGGGCTTTGTATCGAAATAGTAGGTAAAAGGAACCTCTTGGACATCGATATTTGAAAACCCAGCCTTTTCGAGAAAGGAGATGTATTCATCGGCCGTGAATTTTTGCCGAGGATGTTTGTAATCTTTTAAAAGATCGGCATAGGGTTGCAAAGATTTTTCAGCGAGAACGTCGCGGAAAAATTTAGCCATTTGAGGCAGAGGGGTGCAGGGAATAGAAAAGAGAAGTGCTCCCCCGAGCTTTAAAGCGTTGAAAACGTTAGTAAGAAACAATGATTGATCGCTGAACCAATGGGCTGAATTAAAAGAGGTGACTAGATCAAATTCTTCCGAATACGAGAGATCTGTCGCGTCCCCTTGGGTAAAACTAAGGTTGGTGTAATAAGGGGAATAGCTAGCCTTCGCATAAGTAGTCATGCCTACACTTGGATCTAAACCTAGAACAGTTCCTTGTGGCACTCTACCGGCGAGATTCGCAGTCATTTTTCCGCTTCCAGATCCAATATCCAGAACCTTTTCGTTCCCTTTTAAGTCATGCCGAGACAGAGCTTCAAAGGCTGCATCCCATTGTTGACCTGAATG
>JAGVKY010000017.1 GCA_020050175.1 Parachlamydiales bacterium | reverse complement strand
CTGCTGAGGTTGCCTCAACTTTTTATTTCCCTCAACATACTTCCGCTCTTTTCTCTGCCTTCACAACTGCCTAGAGGGACTTATGCAACAACGCCTTTCGTTTTTGTCAATAAAACCCTTCAATCTTTTTATTCTAGTAATAAAATCACTTCACTCACCTTTTGCCTCGAAGTCATCCCTTTCTTGACCAAAAGAAAGAGGACTCCTAAGCTCTGGAGCCATGAAGATTGGATTGATCGGTTTCGGTAAAATGGGGCAAGCCCTGGCCTCAGTGGCCCCTATCAGGGGGCATATTCTTTCAGCGATTTTGTCCCGCTCATTGCCAAGGCCTGCTATTGATAAACTGGAACAAATCGATCTCCTCTTTGACTTTTCAACACATGAAGCTCTCGAAGACAACCTAAATTTAGCTAAAGAACTTAAAAAACCTCTTTTGATAGGGACGACGGGCGGCGCAATTGACCCTTCTTACTTAGCTGAATATGCAAAAAAATGGTCGATTCCTATCTTCTATGCGGCAAATTTTTCTCTTGGAGTTCATCTCTTTGCCCGTTTAGCAAAAAGAGCAAATGATCTACTCGCGGGCCGCTTTGATATGACTTTGGTTGAAGAACATCAAAAGAGCAAAAAAGATGCCCCTTCAGGAACAGCTTTGTACCTTAAAGAGTCTCTTGGTTCTGAGCTGACAATCCATTCAATCCGTGTGGGTCAAGCTTTGCCAAGTCATACCCTCCTTTTTGATAATAGCCATGAAAGAATCTCTCTGACTCATAGCTCTAAATCAAGGCAGACATACGCTGAAGGGGCCATCATCGCAGGCGAATGGCTGGTAGGCAAAGTTGGTTTTTATACCATGGACAACCTTCTAGATTCCTTGTTTTTAAAATAATTTAATAAAGAGACAACAAAATGGCATCAGTAGCATCTACTGCAGCACGATTGGGACTAACAAGGACTTCCGTCGAACTTGAATTTACCGATACTTCTAAAGTTGCTCCAGCAGCTTTAAGTGATAATAAACTCCATCAATTAAGTCGAAATCAATTAAAAAATTGGATAGATAATAAACATATCCTAAAGGCCGCCCACCGTTTAACTGAAAAGCAGATCCTGGACATTTTTCCGTTTTTAGGGAATCACCAAAAAGATTTCCTTGAACTGATGACCAATCAGCAGCTTTTAGGGTTACTAGATCTTATCCATTCTGATATTTCTCTTATCGAGAAGCATCGCGCTACATTAACGGCAATTTTTACTCACTCTAAAGTTTTCTGGGGAAAACTTTGTCATCAACCCATCGGTTTAAGACATCTCATCTTTTTGAGCTTTCTAGAAGACAAACCTCTTAGTCAGTATGCTTTGACGAGGTTCCAGGTCATAGATTTGGTAAAAGTCGCCTTTAAAAACCCCTCCTTATCGTTTAGCAATTTCATCAAAAGCCTTAATCTTGAAATGGCTAAAGCTATTGTTGAAGAGCTATTAGATGAACCTAAAGTTTTAATCCATTTTTTAAAGCTCTTGGCACCTAAGGCTCTACATCAAGTCATTGAGGTTATTTCTCCCTCATTACTGGAAGAGTGGTGCATTCAAGACGAAATTTTAGATGCCCCTTCTCAGCTTATTCTTAAAGGGCTAATGGAAGAATGCCATTTAGGCGCCTTTCTTACCAATTGGTCTAGATTTCTTTCTAGAAGAGAAAAATCCCTGCAAGCGGCGCATCCTGCTCTTCGCTCTATATTGCCTTCACCGGTAGGCAATCTTATTGTCACAGTTGCTAAAGATTGGACCGCCTTCCAGGCCTTTCTTGAGATTTTTTCTGAAATACTTAAAGGAATGAAAAAAGATGCTCCTGCTCAATCAGGAGTAATGTTTGTTGAAATTGTGGAGGCATTAGCTAAGAAAGTTGCTCCTCAAAACCTTCCTTTTACTGAAGAAATGAAGGCTTTTCTTCAAACATCTTGGGGCGACTTCTCCGGAAGAAACACTGATGCCCTTGAAATTTTAAAAGGACTATTACACCTCTTCCCAGCCCTGACTCCTATTGCTAAAAGCCTCTTCCCAGAGGGAATCATAGAGGCATTAGAACTGCGAATCGTCGATCGAGCAGCTTTAGAAAAAGAATGTACGAGTTTTTTAACAACTCATCCAAGCGCTAAGCTTATGTGGGACATTCTTTTATATTCTTGTGACCGCTTAAAGAACGGAGTAGAACCAACATTAGTTTCCTTAACCGCCTTTGAGATCTTTAATTTACTACGCCTTCCTCTAGAAGCCCAAATGGTGAAACTCTATTTAGAGAGAATGTATTATGGCGGCGTCTCTACACCTCTTTGGCAAACAGCTGCGAACTTCTTTGGGGGTGGTTTAATAGTCGGTTATTTGTTTTATGGAAGTCCTTTAGTGACAGGGTTAACTTATACCACTCAGGCTATTGTCAGCAGGCTTATCCCTTATGTCTCTGCTTCCTTGATGGAGCAACAGCCATGGGATCACGATCGGTATGTAACAGTTAATACAGGCGCCAAAATCTTCACCTATGGTTTTTCAACTTATTTAATGTGGCAATTTGGACTGATCGGTGTTAGAGGATTTATAGGGGAAGCTTTGAGAGCATTTTTAATAGAGAGGGCAAAATATGCAGAACATATTCCGTAAAGGTGTGTACACAGCTCTCATTACCCCCTTTACTGAGGGGGGGGAGGTCGATTTAAAAGGGCTTCTGCAATTAATAGAAGAGCAGCTGGATGCCAATGTCGCAGGATTTATTCTTCTTGGGACGACAGCAGAAACCCCAACGCTCACTGAAGCTGAGGAAGAGGCCATTATCAAAAGAGCCTATACAGCCATTAAAGGAAGAGTTCCCTTAGTCGTAGGCGTTGGGAGTTGTAGCACCCAAAAAACTGTTGAAAAGCTTGAAATTGCAACCGAGTTGGGAGCTGACGCGGCCATCGTCGTTTGCCCCTATTATAACCGCCCTACTCAAGAAGGGCTCTATTACCATTTTCAAACCCTGGCTGAAGCCACAGAGATCCCCCTTTTTCTCTATAACAATCCTGTGAGGACAGGAGTAAATCTCGAGCTCGAGACCCTGCGCCGCTTATTGCCAAATCCAAAAATCGTCGCCATCAAAGAGTGTTATGGAAATTTTCACTATTTCATGGAGCTTGTCCGCTCTTTTGGGAAAGAGCTTCTCATTTTTTCGGGCGATGATATTTTTACCTATCCACAGATGACTTTGGGTGGAAGTGGGATCATTTCGGTTGCCTCCCACCTCATTCCTCATGAGATGGTGAAGCTTGCCTCACTCGTCTTAGAAAGACGATTAGATGAAGCACTTGCTCTTCATTATAAACTTCTTTCTTTGTTTCAAACCCTGGCAATCGAACCCAACCCGGTTCCTGTTAAAAAAGGGCTTGAAATTCTAGGAAAACCGGCTGGCAATCCCCGTTTACCCCTTGTCCCCTTGAGCCCCCACCACGCAAAAACTTTAGAGACCCATCTGTGCGCCGTTCTTCCCACTTTGCCAGTTTAAGCCAACATTATCTTTTTCCTGAAATTGACCAGAGAAAGCACCTTTTTTTGGGCGAAAATCCCCATGCAAAGGTGATCTCTCTTGGGATTGGCGATACGACTCACCCGCTTCCCAAAGAAGTTGCAGAAGGCATTTCTAAAAGTGCCCTCGCTATGAGTCATCGAGACGGTTATGTGGGCTATGGTCCTTCCTTAGGCCTTCAACATTTGCGTGAGGCGATTGCCCATAAAGTATATGGCGATCGTTTTTCTTTCGATGAAATCACGATTTCTGATGGAACAAAGCCCGATCTTGCCCGCTTTGCCCTCCTCACAGGGGGAAAACAAAAAGTAGCTATTCAAGACCCAGCCTACCCTGTCTATCTGGAAACCTCTCAAATCATAGGGCAAGAAATTCTCCTCCTTCCGGCCACAGCTGAAAATAACTTTTTTCCCGATTGGACTTCGTTAAAAGGTCCTCATATTCTGTTTCTCTGCTATCCCAACAACCCGACAGGTGTATCAGCCTCTAGAGAGCAGCTCCAAAACATTGTGGATCACGCAAAAAATGAGGGGATGCTCATCCTCTTTGATGCAGCCTATGCAAGCTATATCACCGATCCAGCGATTCCTCGTTCTATCTTTGAGCTGGAAGGAGCTAAAGAATGTGCGATTGAATGGGGTTCTTTCTCAAAGAGTGCAGGTTTTTCAGGTATCCGACTGGGATGGTGCCTAATTCCAAAAGAATTAACCTACAGCACCGGAGAATCGATCCTCTCTGACTGGAAACGGCTCATCTCGACAACTTTCAATGGTGCCTCTTACCTTTCTCAAGCGGCCGGTCTAGAGGCTCTCTCCTCACCCTCTTACCACAAGATCATCGAAGATTACCTTGAGAACGCCCATCTCCTCAAACAAGCCCTAGCAGAAAAAAATATCGCCACCTTTGGCGGCATCCATGCTCCCTTCCTCTGGGCCGACTTCAGTCCCCTCTCCTCTTGGGAAGCTTTTGATCATCTCCTCTCCAAGCATCACCTTCTCACCACACCAGGCAGCGGCTTTGGTCAAGCTGGTGAAGGCTACCTTCGCCTTAGCGCCCTTGGCACTCGCCCCGACATCCTCGAAGCGATCCATCGCCTCAAATCCTTAAAGATCTAACTAGTTCTTTTAGTTGCCGAGTGTCATAAGCTTGATGCAGGAGGGTCTTGCCAGCGGCCTTCGGATTTGATAAGGGAGACGAGGCGGTCAGTGGCGACGACTGAAGGGACATCTTTCTCAATGCAGGTCTTGCCGATATAGAGATCGACCATGCCCGTTTTTGAACCGACATAGCCAAAGTCAGCATCTGCCATTTCTCCCGGACCATTCACAATACAACCCATGATCGCAACTTTGACCCCAGGAAGATGGGCCGTTTTCTCACGGATCTGCTTGGATACTTCCTGAAGAGGAAAGAGAGTCCGCCCACAACCAGGACATGAAATAAAGTCTGTTTTGACATTCCGTCGACGAGCAGCCTGCAGAATAGCAAAAGAAAGACGATGGAGAAACTCCTCGTCATATGGCCCCTGTATCCCGATTCCATCACCAATGCCATCGAGGAGAAGAGATCCCAACTGCGCCGAAGCCTGAATGACAAGGTCTTCTACTGATGTGCTGTAGGAGAAATGAAGAAGTAGAGGAATTTTAAGCTGTTCCTGGCGTAGCCAAGCGTCCAATTGACGCGCTTTAAGAGGGGTGGTCACACTGACCGCAAGAAGAGGCGTACCTTTCAAAGACTCAAAATCATTTTCATCCGCGACTTCGATGAGAGGCAGCTCTCCCCGATAAAAAAGCTTTTCTTTCTCCCAATTTTTGAGAGAAATTGGCTCTTGCTTAAAGTCAGAACCGATCACCGAACCATCGCGATGAAGCGGAGGTGTGATGCTCACTTGCCTTCTTGCCAGAGGCTCACGAAGAATAAAAGAAGCATCTTTAGTGAAGTCGCGCAGCCTTCTGCAGGGGTCAAGCTCTTGCCAAGGGGGTTCAGTGAGGGAAACACGAATCGTATCGCCTATGCCATCTTGAAGAAGAGTCCCAATTCCCATCGCCGATTTCACCCGACCATCTTCCCCCTCACCAGCTTCTGTCACACCTAAATGGAGAGGATAATTCCATCCCCGCTTGATCATCTCTTGAACGAGAAGTCGATAAGCAGCCACCATCACTAAAGGGTTGGAACTTTTCATCGAAAAGATGAAATCGTGATAATCAAGCTTTCTAGCAACTTCGGCATATTCTATCGCTGCAATCACCATCCCGTTCGGAGTATCGCCATGTGTCGAAAGAATCCGATCGGAAAGAGAACCATGGTTTGTTCCAATTCTGATCGCCTTCCCCTGCTTCTTACACAGCTCAACTAAGGGAGTAAACTTTTCTTCAATCCTCTGTAAATCTCGCTCGTATGTGGCGTTATCCATCTCGATTTTCTCGAGACTGGCTCTCTTTTCTGCAAAATTACCTGGATTTATCCGGACTTTATCGACAAAAGGGGCGACTTTTAAGGCCGCAGGAGGGAAAAAATGGATGTCGGCAACGAGTGGAATTGTACAGTTTTTTTGAATCAGACTATTGCGGATATTTTCGCAAGCCTCAGCCTCTTTGATCCCCTGGACAGTGACACGAACGATCTCACAGCCAACCTGTTCAAGTTTTAACACCTCTTCAACAGTTGCCTCTACATCCCGAGTGGGTGATGTCGTCATCGACTGTAAGCGGATAGGATTATCTCCCCCTACCCCAACTCGTCCAACCTTAACTTCTTTTGTCTTCCAGCGCATGGAAAACAGTTTAACTTGTAAGTAGTTAATTTTGAATGAAAGGATTACTTCACTTCAGACTTTGGTCGAACTTTTTTTATGAGAGCCCGCAACTCCTCACTCTTCTAGAAATAATGGGCCTTTTGCAGGCTTTTAAATTGAGTAAATTCTTTTCTTAAAGATTCTCTAGCGCGAAAAGTCATCATTCACATGAACTTATCCCTTTAATTTTTCAGCTAGAGATTTTGTGATTTTTAGTAAATTTTTCTGCTCTTCTTTGTAAAATTTCCAAGCCTCTTCCTGTGACTGGGAGGCAATTTTTTGTTGATTAACTCTACTTTGTATCAGGATATCAAACATGTTAAATGGTCCAATTGTCGAAGGCTCCCTTCCTTCCAAAATTTCTACCGTTTCCTTTAATGGACCTAAAACTTCATCTATTGCATCTCGCGCTACACTTCTTGACAATTCAACTTTTCGTCTCTCTAATCTATCTATACGATTTTTTTGGAATTCCAGAAGCTCATTAAAACTATCAGGAATAGTTGCAGGGTCAGCTTTTATATCCTTTTCACATTTTCGCAAGAGAGTTAACTCTTTTTCTGTCTCTACCTGTTCAGCAGCTCTTTCTAAAATGGCATCCTCTAGATCTTGCAATCTTTGGTCTGCTTGAAGCCAAGGAACAACCTCATCGGCATTTAAAATTTGACCCTCTAGTTGGATTTTAAATCTATCGGCTGACTTTTCTACACCTGCGTAAAAAGCCATTCGATCAGCAATAGAAATGAGGACATGATCACGAAATTTCTCTAAACCCTCCTCGGGCTCATTTTCAGGAATTAAGGAAGCCAAATATTGCAGAATGAGTTCTTTTTGTTCGTTGCCAAAGCGGCTTGAAACTAAATTTCCATCTTTTCCTATTGCTTTTTGAAGGGCTTGAACCTCTACTCTAATCTCTTGAAAAGACATTGCTCTGATTCTATTTTGAAAAATGGTAAGGTACTTTCTTAAAATTTGCGCATGATCTCTTGTTGTTTGAATTGTGTAACTTTCAAGTGTAGGACGAATTTTTGTTTGAAAGCTCATCCTTTCCAGGCGATTTTTTCCGATTTCTTCGTACTTAGCCTTTGTGATGGGGGACCTCTGTAAAATTTCTCTTATTTTAAGAGATTGAAGAATGGCGACAACCGATCGGTTAAATATTTGATAGAAAATTAATTGAATTCTCTCTTTTAAAGTAGGGATTTTTCCTTTTAAACGTTCGTCAAAAGCACTCCCCATCTTTAAATCATTTGCTTCAGATACTTTTAAGCTAAGATCCTTTCCTTCGTCTAACGCTTTAAAAGCTTGAGCTATGAGAGCTCTTCCTTTTGAACTATAGAGAAATCTTTGAGCTTTTAATTGAAACCCAATGTTATCACTATGCAACGCCTCATAGAGTGACCCCATGTATTTTCTTAATTCGGAGGCATCTAACTTTTCTTTTTGGAGCGGACTGCCTAAAGCGATTTTTGGTTCGGGCAGGATCGATTTTTCATCTCTAGCTGTTTCACTTAAATAGGTTTCGACCTGCTTAATCTCTCTTCTGATACCATTTAAAGTGGCTTTATGCCCCATGACAAGTCGGCGGAGAGACTCTTGATAACCAGCCCATTCAGCAGGAGAAATATCCTCTTTTTTCTTTGGTTTAGAAGGGAAAAGAACTCCTAGTTCCACTGAGAAGGCTTCTAACTGACTTGCTCTTTTATGCAAAAGATGAAGAACATCTATGTTTTCCGGGGCTTCAATTTTTTCCTTATATTCTGCAACTTTGGCATCGATTTCCATTCTCCAATTAGCCAGTTGAGGTTGGGCATTAGGGTTTTCTCCCTTAGCGATGAAACCATTCAATCTTTTAATAATGGCTATTTCTTCTTCTTCGATATCTTTTAAAAGGAGGTAGGTCACTGCAAAAGAATCTGCGTTATGCTCCTCAGCACCTTGAATTGTATCGATTAGCGCCTTCTCGAGAGCTGGGGGAGTTAAGTGCTTTTCATAGAGGGAGGAGACCTTAGAATCCCCCGGCATAATTTCATCGCCATTTATAATTTTTGTTATATGAATAAGTTCAGTTTCTCCTCCTAACATTTTCCATTCATAGAGGAGTTTCTGATCGGCCCAATTTTCTTGTTGAAAGAGGCGAAGTGCAATAAGAAATAGTTTTCTTTGACCAGAGTTAAGTTGCGGTAAAATATTTGAAAAATCAGACAAATTCCTACGAGCTGTATCAACAAACTCTCTGATAACGCCTGGATTAGGGACTAGACTCATGATCTAACTCCTTTGGGATCTGCCTGCTGCAGATATAATCCCCATAAAAGAGGCCCATTGTTCTTGAGGTGTTAACTGGCTTTCTCCGGTTGCCTCACCAGGTCGATGGGGAAGAACGTCTCGTGCAGAGATCACTTCCTCATCTTCAGGTGAAAAATCTCCCATCGAAGGGGGTATGGGGGGTTGAGAATTCACTCGCATAGATTTTCCTTATGAAAGGGCTTTTAACTTTTTACTAATCTGCCGAAATTTCGGCTTGAGATAGGCAAACTCTTGGCTTTTGGTCATTTTTTCTTTTGCCGTATGGAGGTACTCTTCTGCTTCTTGCTTAACATTCATGTGGAGATAGCAATCGGCAAGGAAAAGATCGACAGTTGGATCTGTCTCTTTTAAAACCCGACTTCTTCGGTAGGCGGCAATGGCCTTTTCGACATCCCCTAACTCTTGGTAGGCAATAGCAAGACCAAGCCAAAATTCGTAGACGCCTCCATTTAAGTGGGAAAGGAGAAAAAAAAGAGAGCGAGCTTTTATAAATTCCTTTTCCTGTAAAAAACTTCGACCCACTTGATAAAAATAGGACATAGTTTCGTTAGAGAGAAAGAAAGCCTCTTGAAGCGATTTTCCACTTTTGAGAACTGTATCAAAAAAATCACTTGGCGAATTGATCGAAAGAACAAAGGCTATCCACCGCCCATATTCTCTTTTGACGCGGAAGGCTTCGTCATCATCTAATTGATTTAATAGAGGGTCAAGGCCTTCAGCTAAAGCCTGATACCCTGCAATGGTCTCATGATAGGTATGAATCGTCTCAGTCTTAAGGTCGTCTTGGAAATCAGCTAATAGTTGGTTAGAATCTTTTAAGGGTTGCGGGTGTTTTGCCAAATAGTCGGCAACTTTCATCTCTGCCACAGAGGCCGAAAGACGGGCAAAATAACGCTCATCTTCATCAGTAATGTCCCATTCTTCTTGAGATTCATCCATAAAATACATCCGTTCAATCTAATTAATTGATAATCCTCTTCTATTTAGAATTATTAAAAGCTGTTGGACGAACGATTCTCTTTGATTTAGAATGGGATGGTTGATCGTGAACAAGTTTCTTTTACTGCCCCTAATTTTTGCCTCATTTTGCTTGCAAGCCCTTGATTATCAAGTGCGTTTTGAAGGCGTGAGCGGTGAAGCCGTTGATATTCTGCGGTCTGTATCACAGACAGTCCTCCTCGAAAAATCGCCCCCCGAAACTAGGATGGCTCTCCAAAGAAGAGCCCAGGCCGACATCTCTAATCTCCTCGCGGGACTCCATACTCTTGGTCTTTATGCCGCCGAAATCAGTGCAACTGTTGAAGATAGTTACGCAAATAAAGCGATCGTCGTTTTTAGAGTGAGTCCAGGTAGCGTCTACCCTCTCGGGGATGTGGAAGTCGAACTAGTCAGCGGGGAGATCAATCCTCTAGAGGGGATTACCCCTCGCGACATAGGACTGATTGTAGGGGCCCCTGCCCTCCCTCAAGAAATTTTGGAAGCTGAGAGTAAACTCTTAGAGATCTTGAAAGAGCGTGGATACCTTTTTGCTACGATCGATAAAAAAGTCATAGCTAGAGAAGCGACAGAAGAAATTTCCCTGCTCTTTCTCGTCCAGCCTGGACCTCTTGTTAAGTTTGGTAAAACAAATCTTTTGGGGCTTAAAACTGTTAGTCCTGATTATGTCCTCTCTAAAATCTGCTGGAGAGAGCTCGATCCTTACAATCCATTTCTTCTGAGCTCAACGCAAACAGCCCTTGAAGGAACAGGCCTTTTTAGCACCATAGCCTTTAAGCATGCAAAAGAACCCTCTAAAGAGGGAGAACTCCCCTTCGATGTCATTCTAGAGGAGGCCTGCCACCGAACAATTGGAGCTGGCGGCAGCTATAACACCTATCTAGGTCCTGGGGTGACCTTTAATTGGGAAAATCGGAATGCCTTTCACCGAGGTCAAAAACTCTCTTTAAAAGGAGATATCTTTGTCATTCTTCAAAACGGGAAAGTCGAATACACCATTCCTGACTTTTTAGAGCCCTGCCAAAGACTGAGAGTCGTTGCAGAAGTTGAAAAAGAGAAAACTAAAGGATTTACAGAAACTTTCTATTCTTCTTTTATTCACTTAGATCGGTTTCCAACCGACTATTGGCGTTACTCTGTTGGACTGGGCTACAAACAGCTTTTTAGTTCCGATTCTAATAACAATGAACCCTTTTCATTGTTCAAGCTCCCTTTAAGCACAAAATATTCAAAGCAGGATGATTTTTTAGACCCTACGACGGGAGGATCGATCTTACTAAAAGCCGCTCCAACTTACCGTTTCAACCGATCTCCTTTTTTCTACACCACACTAGAAGGGATTGAGACTCTTTATTACCCTCTGTCATGGCCTCTTTTTCAAGTCTTTGCCTTAAAGCTTGATGTCGGATCCATCATCGGTCCCCGAACAAGAACGATCCCCCCCCCCGAACGTTTTTATGCCGGTTCTGAAAACACTTTAAGAGGGTATAGATACCTGACTGTCAGTCCGCTCAATCGAGAGGGAAAACCCGTTGGAGGAAGATCTCTTTTTGTTTTTTCTGCTGAGCATCGGATCCGCTTCTCTTCTGATTTTGGTTGGACGACATTTTATGAGGTGGGGAATGTCTACGATGAAGCGATTCCCCGCCTTGATCAAAAACAACTGCAGTCTTGGGGTTTTGGCCTCCGTTATTACACTCCGGTTGGCCCTTTGAGAGCTGATATCGCCTTCCCTCTTAACCGAAGGCCGATTGACCGGAACTTCCAGGTCTATTTGAGTATAGGGCAAGCCTTCTGATGAAAAATTGCCTTGCCTTCGTTACTAGTTTTCTTTTGACCCTCTTCGTGGCGGTTCAGTTTCCATCGGTTAAAGATGGGATCAAAAACCATCTCCTATCCTATTTGCAAAAAGAGATGGGGATCGAAGTACAAGGAGAGTTTCATCTCAAACTTTTTCCTTTCGAGCTTGAATTAGAAAAGGTCGTTTTCGACCCCAAAGGAAGAGCCCTTTTTAAAGCCGAGATTTTAACCCTTGGGCTTGGCACTTTCTATATCCAACTGAAAGATTTTATCGATCTCAAAGGAAATTTTTGGGTCGAAGAAGGCGGCCTAAAACTACAATTAGACCAAGAAGGAGATTTTGGAAATTTCCACGCTGAAGGGACTCTTAACGATTGGAAAATTGATTGGCATGATCCCCGCTTCGGATCGGCTATTGCTTATCTTTCAGTTAGTTGGGAAAAAGAGGGTCTGATGCTCTCTTCATTGGAGGCTGCCGGCACATTTCTAGAGCGTAATTTTACTCTTGAAGGAAGTGGGGAATTACAACACCCCCTCGTCGAATTGCATTTTACGGCATCCCAAAACGACCCAGTTGATGGGGAATTAGGGCTGATCCTCTACCGATATGGCCCTTTATGGGAAGGAAATGTCTCTTTTGTAGGTGAACTTCACGACATGCCATTACAAGCCGATGGACTTGTCTCTTTGTTAGAGGGAGAATCGATCGCCATTAAAGAGGGCACACTCTCTTGGGGAACGGGCGTAGGCTCCCTGGAAGCCCTTTTGGACTTAAAAAAATCTTTATTTGAAGCCTCCTTAACTTTAGCAACCGACGACCTCCCCCCTTTTATAGCTGCTAAGGGAGACCTTTTGGCGAAGGCCTCTTTTATTACTCCACTGGATAAAAATTATTTTCCGTTGGCACCTCAACTAGAAGTGGATCTCTACACCCAAACACTCGATATGGGAGGACTCACCTTGATTGATGGGGAAGGGTTGCTTTATCTAGCTGAAGAACATGGGACACCGGAATGGAGGCTTAAAGCTCATTTAGAGAAGCTCAAGATCGGCCATGAAACCTTCGAAAACTTTTCTTTTTCTAATAATGGCCGGATAGGAGAGCTATCGCCTTTTAACATGAAAATAGAAAAAGAGGGGGAAAAAATTGCTGTCAGCGGAGAAGTTTCACCCACCATCGAAGGGGTCCGTCTTTTTTTTCAATCGATTGAGGGGCGAATTTATCACCTCCCCATTTCTCTTGAAGAGACTGGCTTTCTCTCTTTCTACCCTGACGGTTGGCGATTAGACCGTTTGCATCTCCATGCCGGACAGACATCTATCAAATGGCAAGGAAGAGGCAATCAAGGTGAAGTGGCGTTCCAAGGAGAAATTCTGAGAAGTTCACTCCAGGAATTTTTTCCCACTCTTGTAGGTTCAGCAGTTGGAACAATGGAAATCGTTGGGCCCTGGTCTGATTTAGAAGCACTTCTTGCCTTACAACTCAAAAATGTGACTTTACTCTCTGTGGAACTCCCCTGTTTTCCTCTTGCCGGTTCCCTCAATCTCCAACTCAAAAACGAACAAGTGACTTTTAAAAATGACTTAAAGGGCATTGGGGGCGAAGCTATTGTGGGAGAAGGACAATTTTCTCTTAATCAACCGTTCCTTGTGAGAGGAGAGGTCTCTTTTTCTGGGGAACTCGCCCCTTTTCTTGCCCTTGTTTTGCCAGATACAACTTCAGCTTCTGGTTTGGGCAAAGGAAAATTTAACCTTACAGGATCTCTTACAGCGCCCCTTATTAATGGTCAGCTCTCTTTGAAGAATGGCAGTTATGAAGATCTCATCACAGGGATGATCTACCGTCAATTAGAAAGCGAATTCGTTTTTGAAGGAAACAACCTGCTGATGAAAAAGCTCAAAGCGTTTGACAGACGGGGTTATGAAATTGCAGGTGAAGGAGAGATGCAGTTCTCTGAAAATTATCCCTTCAAGCTTGATCTTGAGACAAAAGGGGGAGAAGTTCTGAACCTAGATTATGTCGTTGGGCGGGCCTCTGGAAAAGTAGCGCTTGTAGGGAACCGTGATGGAGGTAAACTTTCAGGTAATCTGACAGTGGATGAGATGTCGATTCTATTACCAGAAAAAACTCCCATTATTTTCCAAACTCTCGATGTGATTTACGAAAAGATCGACCCGGTAGAAGAAAAAATCCCATGGCGCCTGGTATGGGATCTCCATCTCGATGTCCCAAATCCTGTCCAGATCAATGGAAATTCTTTTTCTTCTTACTGGAAAGGAGATTTTAACTTACAAGGCTCTACTGAATCCCCTCTTCTCTTCGGAAAGGGAAAGCTTGTGAACGCGTCCTTCTCTGTTAATAGTAAAACGTTTAATTCCAATGAGGGAATGATTTTATTTCAAGGCGAACCCAGCTCAAAATCGACCTTTTACATCACTGCAAAACAAGAGATTGAAGATTTAAAAATCGAAATTATCTTAAAAGGTCTTTTAAAAAGCCCGGAACTCACTTTCCGTTCCAACCCCGCTAAATCCTCTCGAGAGATTCTCTCTTACCTTCTCTTTAATCGAGGCCTTGGTGAAATCACCCCCTACGAGGGAGAAGAGCTGACCCAAAGCATCATTAAGCTCGATTCAACGACAACCTCTTCTGACCCTAACCTTCTCGACCGTCTAAAATCTGGCCTTGGAATTGACAGACTTGAGATTTCTGGGGAGAAAGAATTGGGACCAGAAAATGTCTCTGTTGAAGTGGGGAAATACCTTTCTCCCCAGCTCTACTTTTGCCTCAAGAAAAGTGTGTCGGATGGACCCAACCAGGCTGCTATTGAGGCCAAGCTTCCCCACCATTTTAAGGCACAGGCTGAAGTAGGTGACGACGCTGAAGGCAAATTCATGCTCAAGTGGGAACACGACTACTAACGGGCCAGATTATCCTGTTCCAAATTTGAATTCGTTCAGACTTTATAACCTAGTATCTTGCTCAATGAGGAGCCAGGCTTCGTCGTTTGCGATCTCTTGTTCGAGTTTTTCCAGCTTTTGTTGGTATTTCCTTTCCGCTTCGTTGAGAGCAAATTAGATTAAATTAGCTCTCAAACGGCTGCTTATCAGATGGATAAAAGACTTTTTCTAAACAAAGGCCGTGGGCCGGCGCCGTCATTGCCCCTT
>JAGVKY010000173.1 GCA_020050175.1 Parachlamydiales bacterium | reverse complement strand
TACATAACAAAAAAATGATTTAATCTTGTACAACTTTAGTGGGAAAGCCAGAATGGCTTTCCTGATCAAGTTGTACAAAGTCGAGGACATCTCTTCCTCTTTCGATGAGGGGGAGAACTTTGTCAAAATTATCCTTTGAACTCTTGACAGCCAACTTTAATTCAACAATATTTTCCTTCACTGCAGCTAACTCTTTGTTTGAACTAGCCCTTTGAACAACGTAGAAAATGAGACCAGCAATGGCTATGATGGTTAAAACAAGAGCGGAGCAAATCAGAGGGTGACGAAGAACAATCTGCTTAACACTCCCTATAGCCCGATAAGAAAAATTTTTGACGGCCAAAGCTGCAACTTTTGCCGCATCAAGGGCATATGTCCCTTTCTCTTGAATCACCTTTGAAAAATAGGTTAGTCCGCTAAGCTGACCTGCACCTTGAACCGCCATAATACCCTAATTAATGGGATCTAATTTACTAATATTTTTAATTTAAACAAAGGAGAGCTGAGCTCGAAGTTACTTTTTCAACTTTTGTCAAAGTAATGATGTAGAATACGATTGACCACAGAAAAAAACTAAGTCGCTGGGCTCATAGCCCGGATAGAAAGAACTGCCATTTAAACCGCTAGTTAAACGAGCGATTTATTAAAAAATTTCTCTAACACTCTGAGGGGAGCTGTCTCTTCGTTAAAGAGGCCATACAGAGGAAGATGGAAGGTTTGCTCTAGAACATGTTGACCCGACATGGCGGCGTGGGAAACCTGGTCGGTGTAGACAATCCAAGTGCTTCCAGGAGGGAAGTGAATTTCTTCCTGAGGAACGGTTTTTTGATAATCGAGGTCTCCCTTCATCGTATCGTGCATTTGGAGCATGTAGTGATCAAAAGAGGTACGGAAACCTTTCGTAATTCCTAAAAGTTTAAGAAGATGGGGGACACCCCAGATCGGAGTCGATGCCCGAGGGGCCATCTTTTGGACGACATCGGCAAATGGTTCACCAAGACGCCATACCCTTGCTTTTCCCTCAGGGTTGATGTTGGTAAAAACGCGTAAGATTCTCTCCCCCTTCGTTGGGCTTGAGGGGAATGAGTCAATATGGAGGCGGGTATCATCTTTCCGATAGGAAGTTTTTCTCCCAAAAATTTCTGCCGGTCTAAAGCTTGTCTTCGCCTGAATTAGCGTTTGATTGTAGTGAGGGATCAGCTGATTTAAGAGTTTACGACTTTTTTCTGCATACCGTTTAACCATCTCTTTCAAAACCGCAGCTTCTCCAAGAGCCCCCGCTAACCGGTCTGTCCGAAGATCATAACTAATATTTTTGGATTTAGGATCGAGAATAGAAGGGGTTAAAAATTTAAGTTCTTCTTTGCTTAAGGCAAAGGGAAGGGCCGGGAAATACAGGACCTTACCACCCTCTAATGCCCGAACAGCCTTAGCCTTAATCTCCTCAGAAAGCTCAGATTCAAAGCTCGTTATTTCAAAAGTTTCGAGAGATTTCATGCAGACACCCTTTGTTCAAACAAAAAGTGTAATCTTTCTACGATTTTTTTGTGCTAGCTGTTGCTGTTGCTGCTTCGAGACTGGGGAAAATTTCAAAAAGTTTGTCTAGGTTAAGCATTTTGAAGCTCGACTCGGCATGGTGAGTGAGCGCGACCAAAACAAGCCGCTTCCCTAATCGTTTGCATTCTTTAAGAAGAGTGATTAGAGCGCCGAAACCTGAGCTATCGATAAAGTGGACAGCCCCTAGGTCGACAATCACAGTTTTAGATGATTCTGCTTCGATTAACGGCTTAAGCTCCTCCCTTAACTTGGGAGCAAGCCTTGTATCTAGATACTCCATCTTCAAAGTGACGAGGAGATATTCAGGGTGAGATTCGTGATGGATGGACATCTTTTCTTCTTCTTCTCTCCAAAAGTATTTTTTTTCGATTTTAAAAATGTTCCAACCCCCATCTTTTTTGGGGAGATAGCTAAAGGCATCGACGACCTCTTTAATAAAATAGAGGCCAAAACCTCGTCCTTTATCCCCCGAAAAATCGGGGAAAGGAACACTCGTTGGATCGAAGGGCTTCCCCTGATCTAAACATTCAAGCAGGACTCCCTCTTTCTGGAGCTTGCCACGGAAAATAATTTTATCGCGACCTATGTCTAACCCCCCATGAGAGAGGCAGTTAGTAAATATTTCTTGAGAGGCGATGTGCAGCGCGGTCCTTAAAAGCTCTCGATCTCCAGGCACTTTGGAGGTGAGATCTTCAATAAAACGGTGTAATATTGGCTCTTGACTTTCGTCAGGCATTAAAACAAGTTCTTGGGGCTTCTCCACAAAATGACGGTCAATAGAGAAAGTCACGCTCACTTTTCCCCCATGGGGGGTTGTCAGAATGATTTCATTTTTTCCTTGTTTGTCAAAGATATAAACTCGCTCATGTGTTAGGCGAAGACTTTTTGTTTTTAAAGAGTTTGGAGGAGATTTCGGGGCAACCCAGCCAGTTGCGTGAGAGTAGGAGACCTCTTCGCTTCTTTCAATTAAAGGGTTAAGGATTTCTTCTTTTCCAAGAGCTAGAGCAAGAAGGGGTTGAGGGGCTGTTTCTTCAATCGACAAAAGGAATAGATCAATCAGTTGGCCTGACTCATGGAAAAAGAAAAGAGAAAGTTCTCCCTTTCTAGAAAGGGACGAAAGATCGGCTTGGACGTGGGGAGAAAAAAGGAATGGTTTTTGCAGGAGATTAAGCCCTTCTCTCAATTCTTCTTTTTCATCTCTCTTCATGAAACGCTCAATCTTTCTCTCGACCTCTTCTAATGTGTACGGTGCCTGAAGCAGGGTTGGAAAATCGAGAGGTTCTAGTAAGTCTTTGGGATAGAGAGGTTCCTTTTTTGGCCAAAGGGCTAAGATAAAAACATCTTTAAACCTTTGTCTCACAAGGCTTAGGAATGCAAACCCTTGATACGAAAAGGGGTTGGCAATGACAACTTTAACTCCTCCCTGCTCGAGAGCAGCAATGGCCTCTTCAACCTTCTCTTTTTCTTCGTCGAAGATGAGGAGGGTCTGATGAGCAATCTCTAGTTGAGTCGTCGGCATAAAGTGAATTTATCTCCCATTTATGTTTTCTACCTACTCTTAAAGTTATGAGAGCACAACAAGTTCCACAGCAAACGTCTTCCCTTCGGCAAAGCCTCTTTGCGAGCGAGAAGATGGAGCAAGCTTTCCACGTCTTAAAACTCCCTTTAGCAGAACTTGCCCCCTTCTTAACTACACAAATGAACCAAAATCCATTTCTGGATGAAGTAGAAAATTTGGGTGCAGTTGAGCAACTAGAAAAATTTAAGCCTTTAAATTTCACAGAGGAAGATTTTTCATTTGTGGCCCCTTTTGATGTTTTTTTAGAGCCAGATGACCCTCCTCCTCTGGATGATGAAAAAATTGCTAATCCAGATACTTTACAGCATCACCTCCTCATGCAAGCAGAAGAAGAATTCGATAAAGAAGAGGAGAATTTAGCGGCCCTTTTTCTCATCGGTTCGCTAGAAGACGATGGGTTGTTGATAACCCCACTAGAAGAGATTGCGTCACTCTCCTTTATCCCATTAGAAGTTTTTACCAACATCTTACCGGTCCTTAAAGAATTCGATCCTCCAGGAGTCTTTTGTCAAAGCGTTCAAGAAGCCCTTTTGAGAAAGCTTGAAAAAGACACTTTGCCTTATGACATTGTCAAAGAGTCCTATCCTCTTTTTCTCGAAAGAGATTATGACGCGCTGATCAAAAGGTTTAAATGCTCGAAGGATGTTCTATTACATGCTTTAGCAGAAATCAAACGTCATCGTTTAGGGGCAGAGAAATGTTTCTCCCCGGCTCCTCCTCCTCCAGTGATTGCAGATTTGGTCTTCGAAGGTCGAAATGTGATTGTGGAGGATGGGGGTCTTCCTCGTCTTGAGTTAAAAGAGCCCCATTTTGAGCACCTGACGAAAGAAGATAAAAGTTATATTCGAGAAAAAATCCAAGAAGGGCGCTGGCTTTTACGCAATTTAGAAATTCGAAAGCAGACTCTCAAAAAAATTGGAGAGGCTATTCTTCACTTTCAAAATGCTTTTTTCTTTCATCGTGATGGAACACTTATTCCACTGTCCTATCAAACGGTTGCGGAAAGGGTTGGGCTGCATCCTTCGACAGTAGCCAGGGCGGTGCAACATAAGTGGGTGACCTCTTGGAGAGGCACATTCCCGATGGAGAGTTTCTTCCCCGAGAAAATGCAAAACAGCAACGTCTCATCCGAAGCTGTTAAAGATGGCATGATCCGTTTGATCGCGCAGGAGAGTAAGTCAAAGCCTTTCTCTGACGAGGAGCTTTATCGAAAACTTGCCGAGCGAGGCTTTCCCTGTTCCCGCAGAGTCATCGCCAAATACCGCTCCATCCTCGGCATCCCCTCCAGCCACAAACGCAAAGCCAAAGCAGGCTAGAAGTAGTAAAGTCTGATTTTAAATTCACCACAGAGACACAGAGAACCTCCGGTTTAACACGCCGATTGAGGGTTTAGGACACGAAAACTGCCATCAAACGGAGGTTAGAAGAGCCAGCTGCGCTGCTTGTGGCCGAAATGGATAGAGGCAGGCCAATGCATTTTTTGGACAAGGCGCGACAATACATTTTTCGCTTTGTCAGATTCCTTCACCTCTTTGTCAATAAAGACAGGGATCATTGGATTCTCAAGTTCTTCCAAAACTTCCTGGAAGGCCCAAGAGTGCTTGAGCTGCTCAATCGTCGCTTCAACATCGTCATCTTTGACGAAGATGCAAACAGAAATCCCTTTTCTTAGGGTTTTGCGGATCGTTTCTAAACACTGGCGATTGTTTTCTAAAGGCTCAATCTCAGGGATATGCACTATCCGAAGAAGATAATAAAGCCGCTTTAAGAAGGGGGAGTGATCCTGCACCTCTTCAATGTAAAAACGGACGCGCCGGGGTTGCGCTCCGAGCATGAGAAGAGTGTCGTTCCAAGCTGTATGACGACAGACATAGATGGCAGGCCCTTCAGGAATTTTCTCTAATCCAATATAAGTCGTCCGAAAATGGAGGCGAGAAAGAACCATACCCACAAATCGGGAGAGAAAATCAAAAAATTGATAGAGAAGAAAAGTGGCAAAAGCCATCGTCACCATCCCCATCGCTACAAACCCTTGGTCGGCTCTTAAACCGAGAACATTCGCAAAGATAAAGATGGCGATAGAGGCCAACAGAACGCCGATGAAACTTAAAAAATTAGTCGCCCCAATAATCTGCCCGCGGAGCTTTGGAGGACTGCCAAGTTGGATATAGCTATCCAGAGGTACAAGAAAAAGACCGCCAGCTATCCCCAGCAAGCCTGCCAGAGGAAAAACTAGAATAGGGTGGGGGGAGAGGGTGTCGAATAACAGGCAGCCTATGCCTAATGCAAAACAAGCTAGAGGGATGAGGCCGAGCTCCACAGTTTTACCCGATATTCTTCCCGCAAAATAAGACCCTAGGCCAATCCCAAGAGCCATGCAGAGAAAGAGGTATCCTCCCTGGACATCGCTAAAGCCTAAAGCTTCTACCGCATAAGGGATCAGGTTTAACTGAGCAAAAGCCCCTAAAAAAAGAAAGTAAGCCGAGCTCATCATACAGGAAAGGAGGACTCCTGGAGCTGCTGCCTTCTGAGGGATTTCCCTTAGGGTGTTGTAAATTTGCGAGACAAACCCCAGCTTTAGCTTTTCTGGAGAGCCAGCCGGCGGCGTATAAGTAATAAAAAAACTTGTCAGCAAGCCAATCACAGCTATAACGACGCAGACAACAGCCGCAACGACAAAGTTTCTACCCGTAATGTCGGTTAAAAAGGAGGCTAAAAAAGTCCCCAAAATGATGGCGAGATAAGTAAAAAAGCTCATGATCCCATTGGCTTTTGAGATCTTTTCGTTGGGGAGAATCTCTGGAAGAATCCCGTACTTAGAGGGACTAAAGAGAGCGCTTTGCGTAGCCATCAAAAAAAGAACGAGGTAGGAACCAATGCTCCACTCCAAAATAAATCCAATTAGTCCAAAGACCATAGTCACGACTTCAAGAATTTTAGTCAGGATAATGATGGTGCTTTTGCTGTAACGATCGGCAAGAGTTCCTGAAATAGCCGAAAAGAGGAGAAAAGGGATGACAAAAACAGCCCCGGTGACCGAGAGAATGATCCCACTATTGTTCACTCCTTCAAGACCAATTAAAAAATAGACAATGAGAAGCTTATAAATATTATCATTCAAAGCCCCCAAAAATTGGGTCGCATTGAGATAAGTAAAAGAGGAGATCCTCTCAATCAAAAAACGGAGCAAACAAGCTCTCCCTATTGCGAGGCGATTGCAATTTGCCTCTATTGTTTATAATTATCAGAATTAGTGGATTTTCTTTACAATGATTAGGGAGCCAAATGAGTGAAATTTTCCTAAGCAACAGGTTAGAAAATCTCTTAGAAACTCTCCAAGAAAGACTTTTTTCTTCCAATGAATTCCGGCAAAAAACCGTTGTGGTGGCTAGCAGAGGGATGAAACGTTGGGTCAAAGGGAGAATTTTGGCAGCTCGGGGCAGCTTTTTTGGCGTCAATCTCGTCACCCTCGGAGAATTTCTCCGTCCCTCTCTCCCAACTTTTGAAGAAATCGCTATTAAAGTCTTCGGAAAACTCCACTCTATATCTGAAATTCAAGATTACTTGGAAGGGAAAGGAAGAGAGGAGAGAGAGATCGCTCTTGCCCTTCACATAGCTGCTCTTTTTTTAAATTATAACGGGCTTGGGATGATTTTGCCTGAAAACGAGTGGCAAAATGAACTTTTTGAAAAAACATTTCAAACTAAAGACTTAATTTTTCCTTTCGATGAAATTTCGTTCTTTGGTTTTAGCCATCTGCCCAAACCTTTATTTGAAATGATAGGGAAAGGAGGCATAGCCACCTATATCCTTTCCCCCACCCTTCACTACTGGGAAGACTTAAAAAAGGGGGAGCACCCTTTGTTAGGGAATCTCGGCCGCATGGGACGGGTCATGGCCCGCCATGTGGCAGAACAAAAAGGGGAAGAGCAAAAAATTTATAGCCTGCCTCATCCGATAGCTGAACATCCCCTTTTTGCCATCCACCTGCTCGGCGAAGAACATGTGGAAAACAGGCCGATAACACTTCTAAACGCCCTTCAGGCCGATCTTCTTTTGATGCGGGAGGGAGAAAAGCTCCCTCTTTCTTGGGATGAAACGGTAGAAATCCATGTTACCTCTTCCAAAGAGCGGGAAGTGGAAGTATTAAAAGAAAGGCTTTTTCATTTGATGAGTGATGGGGGGGCAGCCCCGGGTGAAATTCTTGTGATGGCCAAGGATATCGCC
>JAGVKY010000186.1 GCA_020050175.1 Parachlamydiales bacterium | reverse complement strand
GAGCTCCTACCGGACAACTGGATCAAAGCTAGATCTCCTTAAAAGCCGCCTAACTCTACCTCTGGAAGTCAACCTGGGGCTAAACTGACGCTTACACTAAAGCAACAATCTATGAACTAATTTTGAAAACCAATTTAGTAGGCAGGATTCTGTCACAAAGTGTTTAAGCCTCTTGGCGCGGAGGGAACAATTTTTTGAAAATCCAATAGCTAGCACTGACACTGAGATAGAGGGCATCCTCAACAATCGTAAATATGGCAAGGGATGCGATAGCTTGGATAACCCTTTCCTTAGTTAGAACCTGATAGGTACTTACCAATGTGCTGTCGGATATCCATTCCTTTTTAATTAATATTTTATAACCTGTCATTTTGGCTAATTGCTCGTCAGACAAATGAAGCTTACTATAGTAAAGCGCCCCAATGAAGCCAAATAATTCTCCGATCGAAGCAATTAACGTAGATACGATCTTTAAAACCTTTGGACCACCATAGTCATGATCAAAATTCTCAATAAGATTGGCATAATTTAAGATGACATTTATCGCCCTTATACCGATTGACAAGCCATTACCTATCTGCCGTCCTCTGAGACGGGCACAATATTCGTATAGCTGGAACACATGACCCAAAAAACAGAGGGTCTTCATCGCTATCACGGTGATAAATCGTCCGACTGCTAAGTCCCTTTTCAATCCATATTGAACATATTCGTTCATGTCTAGAACATCCAAGGGAAGTTTCGCCGCAGTGAGACCAATTAAAACGCTCGTCATAATAAATGAAAACCTAATAGAAAATAAATTTACTATTTACGAAATATTTTTGAAAGTTTTTAGTTAGCGCTGCATCTTTCTGAAAAGTTCAATTTTTAATTTGGCGATAGCGGATTCTTTTGATTAGCCAGTAGAGTCCATTAAAATTTATGATGGAGACATCACAACAAATTTTTCCTATGATCCAGCCGAGGCACAACTCTGAAGCTCTTGTTTTTGTGAGAAGCTGATAGGTGTTTAAAATTTGTGTTTTATTAACCCACTCCTGCTTGATCAAGACCTTATATCTCAACATCTGACCAAGTTGCTCATCGGACAATAAAAGCCTGCCATACCAATTGATTGCCATAAGAGAACAGAATTCACTGGCAATAGAAGCTATCGCTATAAACACATTCATAGACTTGGGGTGGGCCTCTTTAGGGTACCGTAGCAATCTCTCGAATGAAAGCAAGAGACATGCGAGTCTAATCCCCCATGATAGCTTAAGGGATAAAGGCCAATTCCAACGTCTTGCACCATATTCATAAAACAGAAATATGTTCCCTAAAAACAGGAAGGTTTTGATGCTGACAACAGAGATCAGTCGCCAAGATTTGATCTCATCATGCAAAGCTCGGCGAATATAGGCTCTTAAGTCACTCACATTGCAGGTCAGCTTGGCTACCCCTAGCCCTAACAGTAGAGTGGACATGACAACTCAAAACACAAAGCCGAAAATAGTACTGTTTCGAGTCTATTTTTAGCAGTATCTAATCGTCGTTCTAAGAATTAGAACTCTTCTCGTTTGTTCGGATGAGCCAAAATTTTCATTATCGAGCGAAAAAAGTTATAGTAAATATTACCGAAATTGGAAAAGATCGCCCCAGTTTTGTAATATTCGATAAACGTGTTGATTTTGTCTCTTGTTAAGAGTTTGTAAGTATAGACAAGTTTAGTAGGACTTACCCACTCAGAATTGACTAGGGTTTTGTATCGAGTTAAAGCCGCTATCTTTTCGTCCGACAATAGCAGCCGCGACTCCCAAATTGCCGCCCCCGTAGCGCTAAATTCAAAAATAACGTCTGTAATCGACACACATCTTCTTAGGAAAGGAGCCTTTTTCTCAGAAAGAGCATCAGAAAGGCTTAAGAAAAACATGATAGATCTCACCCAAACGACTGAATAAATGGATAATTTCCATCCGCATTTTCTGGCTATTGCTTCATACACTTCGAAGATATGGCCTAAAAAAAGGAGGGTTTTTAAGGCTACCCTTGACACGAGAATGATTGTAGAGTTTTCCTGCTCTAAGGAAAGCGACACATAATTGCGCATGTCGGCAATATCAAAACTTAGCCGAGCGATTCCTAATCCAATTGTTAAGGCTGACATCCTAACCCTTTTAAAATCTTTACATAGAAATAAAGTTTCTATTTTAAGCCGATTTTCCAAAAACCGCAAAAGATTCTTGTATAAAATTAATCGGAAAAAAATTAAGAAAAACAGACCTGTAAATTTACAAGTGTTTTAAAATGTTACGACCGTGACTGTCGACACATTAAAAATTTTATATTCAAGGGACACCTAAACAGCCTTCGATCTAGATGAAATTCCTACCCTTTCGGACCAAGAGTTAAAAATTTTAGATGCAGCTAGAAAGGCATTTCCCGGAATTGAAGAAGCTTTCAACACGGCCAAATTCCAGACAACATCTTAAGAATAAAAAAAGCCTGCTGCCGAAGGATTTGGAGCAGGCGATGAGATTTAAACGATCGCGACGAAGGCTATACCAAGGTAGCTTTTCGGCTCAATTTCAATTGTCCGCGATCGTTGATGTCGATCACTTTGACTTTGACGATGTCTCCCTGTTTGACGACATCTTCCATTTTCTCGATCCGCTCTTTAGAAAATTCTGAGATGTGACAGAGGCCCTCTTTTCCGGGGAGAATTTCGACAAAGGCACCGAAAGCAACAACGGAGGTGACTTTACCTTCGTAAACTTGACCAACTTCCGCTTCTGCAGTGATCCCTTTGATGATTTCAATGGCTCTTTCGATGCCTGCCTTGTTTGTAGAGGCAATACTGATAAGGCCACTGTCATCGATGTCAATTTCTACACCGGTCTCTTCGACAATTGCTTGGATTTGCTTCCCTTTAGGACCGATAACAGCACCAATTTTACTTGGTTTGATCTGAATGGTATGGATCCGGGGCGCATACATGCTCATCTCAACTTTTGAAGCAGGACATGCTTTCAACATCTCATGGAGGATGTGAATACGTCCTTCTTTCGCTTGATGGAGAGCTGCCTCCATGATCTCAAGGGTAATGCCTTCGATCTTGATGTCCATTTGAAAGGCAGTGATCCCTCTCTCGTCACCTGCCACCTTAAAGTCCATGTCTCCTAAGGCATCTTCAAGCCCAAGGATGTCGGAAAGGATCGCATAACGATCCCCTGCGAGGATAAGCCCCATCGCAATCCCTGCAACCGGTCTTTCGATCGGAACTCCCGCATCCATCAAAGCCAAGCAGCCACCGCAAACCGAGGCCATTGAGGAGGAACCATTCGACTCCATGATGTTTGACTCAACGCGGATCGTGTAAGGGAATTTCTCTTTTGGCGGCAGAGTGTGCATTAGAGATCTTTCAGCAAGCTTTCCATGACCCACTTCACGTCGGCCTGGAGCCCCAATTCTCCCTACTTCCCCTACTGAAAAAGGTGGGAAGGCATATTGAAGATAGAACCGATGCGTCCCCTCACCATGCAAATCTTCATAACGTTGCCCCATCGTCTCGCCGCCAAGCGTTGCCACAGCAAGCGCTTGAGTTTCTCCTCGAGTAAAGAGTGAGCTGCCATGAGCTCTTGGAAGAAGATGTTGAGAAATCGTGATTGGACGAATTGTCTTAAGATCACGTAGATCAGGGCGTCTCTTTTTATCGAGAATTTCTCCACGCATCACTTCGGAAGAGACAGCCTCAAGGGCATTTTTGATAAGAAATGGGGAGTAAAGAGGCTCTTTGCCTTCTGGACAAAAAGTCGCCATGACCTCTTTTTTGATCTCGGCGAGAGCCTGTTCTCTTCCTTTCTTATGCTGAATGAAAAGAGCTTCCCGAAGACGAGCTTCTGTTTTTTCGGCCATCGCTTTTTTAAGCTCTGCAGGAACGACCCGTAAAACGCCAAGTTCTTTCTCTTTCCCAACTTCTTGTTGCCAAGCTGATAAAGCACGGCAGATGGTCTTAATCGCTTCGTGTCCAAGCTTAATAGCTTCTAGGACTTGTTCTTCGGTCAAAAATTTGCAATTACCCTCGATCATGAGGATAGCTTCATCTGTTCCGGCTAAAACAAGCTCTAATTGAGAAAGTTTTTGCTTTTCACGGCTGGGGTTAATGATAAACTTCCCATCCACATAGGCAACAGAGACCGCTCCAATAGGTTTGACAAGAGGAATATCAGAAATAACAAGAGCTGCAGAAGCCGCGCAGATAGCAAGAGGTTCTAAAGGGTGTTCGGCATCATAAGAGAAGACATAGGTTAAAACCTGAACTTCATTGTAATACCCTTCCGGAAACATCGGTCGAATGGGGCGGTCAATCAGGCGAGAAGCTAAGGTCTCTCTTTCGGAAGGCCGCCCCTCTCTCTTGATAAAACCGCCGAGCGTCTTACCGGCTGAAGAAAACTTTTCTTGGTAATCTACTTTTAAAGGAAAGAAGTCGATCTGATCGTTAGATGTGTCCTTAGAAGAAACCGCCGCAAAAATCGTTGTTTCACCAACGTGGAGAACAACGGCTCCGTTCGCCTGTCTTGCCATTTCCCCTGTTTCTAAGGTGATTTTGGCATCGCCAACAACAATCGATGTTTGACGTTTTTTTGGGGGTTGACTCATAGCTTCTTTCCTCTCTAACACTTTTCTTTCAATTGACGAGAGGAAGGATAGGTCGTTCCTTGAACAAAATCAAGGAAGAAGGGTTATGTCATTAAAACAACCCAAAACAAAAAGGCCCCAATTAGGGGCCTATTTCATTAAAAACTTTTAAAAAAAGAGAAATTAACGGCGAAGTTTTAGCTTAGTAATCAAAGCTTGGTAGCGCACAGTATCGGTCATATTCAAATAATCGAGTAGCCGACGACGCTGGCCAACGAGCTTTAGAAGCGCGAGACGAGAATTTTGGTCCTTCGGAGAGCGTTTGAGGTGCTCCGTTAGTTCAAGAATCCTCTCGGTCAAGATTGCGATCTGCACATCGGCGGAACCGGTATCTTTCTCGTGGAGCTGAAACTTTTTGGTGATTTCCTCTTTTGTCCCTTTGTCGAGTGACATAGATGGGAAGGTCCTCCGTCTGTAAAGACTGTTGCCAGATTTGTGTAGATCAAGCCGTAAAGTCTTTTGGTTATGACAACATTATAGCATGGATTAGACCTTCGAGTCCAGAAGAACCTCGACAGTATCATGGTATTTCCTTAATAGTCTCTCAATAAAATGCTCTTGTCCTTGACGATCGACCGGGTTATCAGTGTGATGAGCCATAGGGGATGATTGCTCTATAAGAATCTGCTACATTATAACATCTTCATTAATCATACGGAAAAAACCATGGAAGTCAAAAAGGCAACCCCTAAAGAAAAGTTTGATTGGATCCAAGAGTGGCATCCTTATCTTTTTAACCTGGTAAAAAGAGATCTCAGAAACGAGCACCTCCGGAACGACCCTGCCTTTGCCAAAAAATATTTAGGAAAAACTTTTCCTAAAGCTGATACCCAAGAATTGGTGGAAGGCTATAGAGCCGCCATTCAAGATGGGCAAGAAGGGCTCGTCGATTTTCTTTTCCAAGCTTGGCTCCTTAAAAAAACTGATATCTACCACTACTTTGCAGAAGAACTTTCTAAAATCTCTGAAGATTTCACTGAACTCGACACCCTCGATTCTCAAGTTGCCAAAGAAATATCGGACAAAGCTGTTCATCAATTCGGAGCTTTGGACACAATTCTTTTTGCTCTGATGAATGGTGTTGTATTTCCCCCTTCTCTTTTTGAAGAACTCAAAAAGAAGGCCCACGAGGAGGAGAGAATCAAAAAGAAAAATGCAGATGAGCAAGCCGCTATCAAAGATAGAGAAGATTTGATCCGCGATTACGAGCTTAGACTGCAGCGCCTCATGGATAAATATGAGAAGAAACTTCTCGGCATGGAAAAAAAATACCATAACGATACGGCTGCCCTAAAAAAGCAACTTAAGCGGTGAGTTTTCCTTTTCAAATTATCCCAGCAAATGAGGATGAGCGCTTCATGGTCGAAGCGCTCAAAGAGGCTTGGAAGGCTTTTAAGGCAGAAGAGGTCCCCGTTGGCGCCATTCTTGTCCACGATGGAACGATCATTTCTAGGGGTAGAAACCAAGTTGAGCTTCTTCAAGATGCAACGGCCCATGCCGAGCTTTTGACCATCACATCGGCATCAGCCTCTCTTGGCAACTGGCGCCTTCAAAATACAACTCTTTACACAACTCTTGAACCGTGCGCCATGTGCTTAGGAGCCATCCTCCTTTCGCGAGTCAAAAGGGTCGTTTACGGAGCAAAAGATTTACGCCATGGAGTCCTGGGCAGCTGGATTGATCTCCTCGAAAAACCTCACCCCACCCACCATGTAGAAATCATGGGTGGCATCCTCGAAAACCAATCGAGCCAGCTGATGAAAGATTTTTTCAAACTTCGAAGAAATGAAAAAAACTTTATTGAATAAATCTCTAACCCTATCCAACAATATCAATGACCGGTTCCCTTCTTGAAGAATTGATTGCTTCCGAAAGAGAGCGGCTTCGTCAATTGGCGAAAGAGATCATGGGTCACGAGTTGACCGATGATGACCTGCTTCAGCCCAACGACTACCCGCTACTCGAGTCAAATCCCCATTTCCGCTACCAAGAGGGGATCGTCGCCGGTCTCCTCATTTTTCAAACCGCCAAGAACGCAAATCCAAGCTAACCAACAGCTTAAATAAAATCTTCAATTGACCTGTTGCCGAAAATGAAAAAGGGGAATAGGTTGAAACTCTGGCTTTCAAAAGAAATCAAAGAAAACCAGAGTTCAACCAGTGAGGAATATTATGGCGACACAAGCTATGATGCAAACCGCGGTCATGCAAGCTCCAACTTTTGGAGGGTTACTAGGAACTGTATTTGATAACATCGATGGTGTTAACAGACAAATGGGTCCTGTGACTTCTAATGATTTCTATATCCGCTTAAATCCGGCAGGTGATAGCTGGCAGATAACAGCTGTCCCATCAACCGAATAATAGAAATAACTTTTGCTTTTTTGGGCCCGGTTCTCGGGCCCTTTATTTTCCCCAACATACCTTTTCGCCTGTCTGTTTAGTTACCCAGGTTGAGCTTACACTCATCAAGTTGCTGCCAATCAAAAGAAAATTAATCTAGATATATAATATTTGTTTTAATAAAATAGACCCTTAATTGGTTTTTTTGATGTTAGCTCATATTATTCATGCAGCTTGTTGGGGGATTCTTCGAAGTGGGTTTTCGATCTACGAAGATGCAGCAAAGAAAGTTGACCCAAAGAAAATCGTGATCCATGCCCTCTTTCTTGGGACATTGGCCGCCAGCATCAGCTTTCTCGGCGGATTAATAGGGAGGAGCCTACAATCGATCGTGGCAAAAAAACTCTCAACTAGCACTCCAGCTCTCGCTCTTATTCTACAGTTTTTTGTTTCAGTCTTCGGATTAGGCCTTATCGAGATTTTCTTTCTGAACAAACAGGCCGTGAAGCGAGAACAAGAAATGCTGAAAGAACTCAATTTTTTAAGACAATAAAAGGATTTTAAATGAACACTTATTCAGTCACTGCACTTGCAACCGGAGCTTTCTTCGGTATCACTTCACTTGTTACAAATAGTAAAAATGAGAAATTGAGCGCTGGAGAAAAGGTCTTTGGCTCAGTTGTCGCTACTGCTATTATGGGTAGTTTCAGCTTTCTTTCTGGCTTAGTAGCTAAAGGAACCATCTCTTTTTCAGCCAGCAAGCTAGGCTTCGATGCTGCAAGTGTTGCCGCAAAAATATCAGGTGGCATTATTCAGGTAGTTCTAACAATTTTCTTAGCGATTATCATTGGTAATATTTCTTCTAAAGTAGAAGCAAAAGAAAAAGCTAAGGCTGATGCTCTTGCTGCTGCGAACCAGCCTCCTGCTGAGAACCCTAATGATCAGCCTGCTGCAAAAATTGAAGAACATCAAAACTAATTTCTAGAATAACTCGCTCTATTCATCTTGTTTCGTACAGGGTAAACAGTCTTATTGAAGTCAAAGAAAGGTTGGGTTATCCTTGAGCCTTCAATTTGAGATTTCTATGAAGAAAGAAACCCACCCTAAATATCGAAAAGTTCTCTTTGTCGACTCTTCTACAGGCTTCAAGTTTGTCTGCGGCTCTACTCTCAATAGCGACAAAACAGCGACCTTCGAAGGGGAAACTTACCCTATTTATCAACTCTCTATTTCGTCAGCTTCTCATCCCCTTTTCACGGGTAGCAAGCAGCTCGTCGACTCTGAAGGACGTGTCGATAAATTTAAGAAGCGCTATGAGCAAAAAGCAAAACCTGCTCCAGCCCCAGCGCCTGCTGCTCCTGCTAAAGCGACCGTAAAGTCTAAAAAGAAATAGCTCTACATGCTCTTAGAGAAAAAAGCCGAAGAGCTTTTGGCTCGGCTCCCTGGTTTAGAAGTGGAGCTAAGCGATCCTGCTTGTGTTCGCGACCAAAAAAGATTCAGAGGCCTTTCTCAAGAGCATTCCTATCTCCTTAATTTAAGAGATACTTTGTCCACTCTTCAAAAAGCCGAAAAAGAGCTTGAAGAGGCCAAAGAATTGAGTAAAAGCGAGAGCGATCCCTCCTTTCAAGAGATTTTGGAGGAGGAGATTAAAAAACTCGAAGCGCTTACCTCAAAAAAATCTCAAGAGCTCGAGGAGATGCTTGTTCCTCCAGACCCTCTCGATTCCGCCAACACCATCATTGAAATACGTGCCGGTACGGGCGGTGACGAAGCAGCTCTTTTTGTCGGCGACTGTGCAAGAATGTACAAACTTTTTGCTGATAGCAAAGGGTGGAAGTATGAGCTTTTGAGCTGCACGGCCTCTGACCTCGGCGGCTACAAAGAATTTGTCATGGTCCTTCAGGGAGAAAACGTCTACCGCATGTTGCAGCATGAAGGTGGAACCCACAGGGTCCAACGGGTTCCTGCGACGGAGGCACAAGGTAGAATCCACACCTCTGCTGTGACCATTGCTGTCCTTGTTGAACCGCCCGAAGATGAAGAGATCGAAGTGGATGAGAGAGACCTTCGCATTGACACTTTTCGTTCTTCTGGAGCTGGGGGTCAGCACGTCAACACGACCGATAGTGCCGTCAGAATCACGCACAACCCTACAGGGATTGTCGTCGCTTCACAGGAAGAGAGAAGCCAGCACAAGAATAAGGAAAAAGCCTTACGCGTTCTAAAAGCTAAGCTCAACGAATACGAGTCGAAGAAAAAAAAGGATGCCATCACGCAAGCTCGTTCGGAGCAAGTGGGATCTGGCGACCGTTCGGAGCGTATCCGTACCTATAATTTTCCTCAAAATCGGATCACTGATCACAGAATCAATCTCACCACCCACGACCTCGATCGTGTGATGGAAGGCCATCTCGAAATCATCACTTCTGCTTTGGTTAAGCATTTTCACCAAGAAAAATTAGAAACCACACAATGACCCCGCTTGGACCCTTTTTCCAGCGAGCCCAAGAATTTCTTCCAAGAAGAACAGTGGAAGATTTTTTAACTTCTGCCCTTAAAATCGACCGTCTTATCCTTTACACCGAGCCGAACCGACTCATTGATGAAGCTCCCCTAATCGTAAAGCTTGAAAGATTGGCGAAGGGAGAACCTCTTGCCTATGTCTTGGGCGAAATCTCCTTTCTTGGATGCCGGTTAAAAGTGACCCCTGACGTCCTCATTCCAAGGCAAGAGACCGAACTTTTTGCTGCTTGGATCCTAAGCACTCTTAAGAAAAAAAGTGGTGTCTTGGTCGATCTTTGCACCGGATCGGGTTGCTTGGGAATTGCCCTCAAAAAACATCTCCCAAATTTTCAAGTTATTCTTACCGATTTTTCTAAAAAGGCACTGGAAGTGGCAGAAGAAAATGCCAAAACAAATGGAGTCGACGTGACTCTTTTGCAAGGCGATCTTTTTGAGCCTATCAAAGGGTTAAAAATAGAGATCGGAAGAGCGTC
>JAGVKY010000222.1 GCA_020050175.1 Parachlamydiales bacterium | reverse complement strand
GATGACTCCCGCTTGATGTTTAGTTGAAACATGCTACCTCACGAACTTTCTATCAGAAGTCGCAACCTTCGTCAAGTGGAAATGTAAATTTTTTTTAGACTTTTTCAAATAAATCTGTTACAATAAAGTTCTAATCGGTTGCCAAACTTGCCAATTTTTGCAAAGACGGCATAACCTTTTTGAACTCACAGATGGATGTCTTAATGAAGTGGTTGAAGTATTTCTCGCCAGCTCCCTTTATCGAACCGATTGAAGATCAGTCAGTGGTTCAAAAGGAATATAAAGGGTGGAGGTGGAGAATTTTCTACTCGATGTTTGTCGGGTACATGCTTTACTACTTCACTCGCAAGAGTTTTACATTCTCCATGCCAGGCCTGATCACTGATCTTGGTTACGAGAAAGCAGACCTCGGGATAGTGGTGACAATTCTTTCGATCGCCTATGGAGGAAGCAAATTTATGAGCGGCCTCGTTGGAGATCGTTCAAACCCTCGTTATATGATGGGGGCTGGTTTGATTCTAACTGGTATCCTCAACCTTCTTTGTGGCTTCTCCTCTAGTCTTTTGTTTTT
Organism: Parachlamydiales bacterium; assembly: GCA_020050175.1. Classification (GTDB taxonomy): domain Bacteria; phylum Chlamydiota; class Chlamydiia; order Chlamydiales; family JAJFMK01; genus JAGVKY01. The sequence goes on along the minus strand of JAGVKY010000222.1, from coordinate 2,807 downwards.
CTGCTTGTTCATGGGTTTAAATGGCCTTTTTCAAGGTTTTGGTTGGCCTCCTTGCGCAAGACTATTGACCCACTGGTACTCCCATTCCGAAAGGGGGACCTGGTGGTCCTTTTGGAATATTTCGCATAATCTCGGTGGTGCATTGATCGCCATCATTGCAGGTTGGGCTCTTCAATATTATGGTTGGCGCTACGGCATGTATATCCCCGGAGTGATCTGTATCATCGGCGGTCTTTTTGTGATCAACCGTCTAAGGGATACACCCCAATCTCTCGGGCTTCCCTCTATTGAAGTTTATAGAAATGACTTTGGGGGAGAAGAAAAAAAGTCCTCTCTTGATGAACGAGAACTAACCACAAAAGAGATTCTTTTCGATTTTATCCTCAAAAATTCCTATATCTGGCTCTTAGCTGTCGCCTATCTTTTTATCTATGTGGTACGGGAAGGTTTTAACAATTGGACGCAGCTTTATCTCATCCAAGAGAGAGGCTACACCCCTTTTGAAGCAAGCCAACCCATCGTCCTTTTTGAAGTAGGGGGCGTTTTAGGAAGCCTTTTTGCAGGATGGTTTTCTGACCGGTTCACGCAGAGTAGAAGGGGGCCAGTTAATACAATCTTTTCTTTTGCCCTTTTTGCGGCAACCCTACTTTTTTGGTGTGTGCCCGAAGGTTATTGGTACCTCGACTATCTTGCTGTCACCTGTATTGGCTTCTTTGTCTTTGGTCCCCAAATGATGATTGGTCTTGCAGCGGCAGAGCTTTCCCACAAAAAAGCAGCTGGTACCGCAACAGGCTTTATCGGTCTCTTTGCCTACCTCGGAGCGGCAGCCTCTGGCTACCCCTTAGGAAAAATTTCTGATACTTGGGGTTGGGAAGGGTTCTTTATAGCCATATCCATCTGCTGTTTCATGGCAGCTATCCTCCTTATCCCAACTTGGAATCTCTCGGCCCGCAAAAAAGGTGAGCTCAAAGCCCTTGAAAGTTAGTAAGGAATAGTTGATTAATCGGAGCTTCTCTACAAAAAGCATAGAAGGATAAACTAGGGGGTATGTCCTCCTGGGTTCCGCTACACGTTCACTCGCAATATTCTATTTTGGAGTCTTCCGCCTCGGTTGAAGCGATTGCCGAAAAGGCTAAAAGCTTGGGCATGGGGGCCGTTGCCTTGACCGATAGAGGCAATCTCTTTGGCGCTGTCGAATTTTATAAAGCCGTTGATGCCTTAGGGATAAAGCCGCTTATAGGATGTGAGCTTTATGTCGCTCCTCAATCGCGCCACCATAAGAAAAAGTGTTTGGAGACCGATAGAGCCTCCTTCCCTCTGATTTTACTTGCTAAAAATAAGATAGGTTACAAAAACCTTTGCAAGCTTTCTTCCAGTGGTTATTTGGAAGGTTTTTATTACGACCCAAGGATTGATTTAGAGCTTTTAGCCGCTCATAAAGAGGGATTGATCTGTTTGTCAGGTGACCTGCAGGGGCGCCTTGCTTACGAAATTTTGAAGGGAACCCCCGAAAAAACTGAAGGGTGGATAGAAACTCTTAAGCAACTTTTTGGTGAAGATCTTTATCTCGAAGTTTTTCACCACCCCATGAGTGAAGAAGAGATCTTACAAGATGGGATGAAAGAGGAGCCTTGGCTTTACCAAAGTTATCTTGATTTCGTTGAGAAGGAAAAAAAAGTTGGGGAGGCCATCCTTGATCTTAGTGAGAGGTTAAAAATCCCATGCCTTGTCACACAAGATTCTCACTATATCGATCGGGATGACTGGAAAGCGCATGAAATTCTCCTCAATATCCAATCAGGAGAGACAGCCGAAATTTATGAGAGAGATTCACTCGGTAATTTAAAGAGACGTTTTCCCAATCCCAAACGGCGTGTTTATTCCTCCCATGCCTTTCATTTCAAATCTCCCGAGGAGATGGCAAAGCTCTTCCCCGGAAGAGATGATCTTTTAAAAAACACCCTAGAGGTGGCTGACAAATGCTCTTTAAAGCTTGATTTCAAGACTAAGCATTACCCTATCTATATTCCCCCCTCCCTGGAAGGGAAGACCTTTACCAAAGAGGAACAAAAAGAGACGGTTGTCGATTTTCTCTGGAATCTCTGCCGAGAGGGGATCAAAAAAAGGTACACACCTGAAAGACTTGCCAAGATCAAAGAGATTTATCCCGACAAAGATCCTGAGAAAGTGGTCGAGGATCGATTGAATTATGAAATGGGGGTCATTGTTCCAAAAGAGATGAGCGACTACTTGCTCATCGTCTGGGACTTTATCCACTGGGCCAAAACAAAGGGTATTCCTGTAGGCCCGGGAAGAGGATCTGGAGCGGGATCCATTGTTCTTTATCTGATCGGTGTCACCGATATCGAGCCTCTCCGCTTTAACCTCTTCTTCGAAAGATTTATTAATCCTGAGCGGATCTCCTACCCCGATATCGACGTCGATATTTGTATGGAGAGACGTGGAGAGGTGATCCATTACACCCTCCAAAAATATGGGCGGGATAACGTCGCCCAGATCATCACCTTTGGCACCATGAAGGCCAAAATGGCGATCAAGGACGTGGGCCGTGTATTGAATATCCCCCTCACGAAAGTTAACGAGATTGCTAAACTTGTTCCTGAAGATCTCAATATCACGATCGAAAAGGCCCTCGAAAAAGACCTGGGCTTAAGATCTCTTTACGAAAACGATGAAGAGGCAAAAAGGATCATCGATATTGCTCTCCGCTTAGAGGGGTCGATTCGGAACACGGGGGTCCATGCTGCCGGTCTTGTGATCGCTGGAGAGCCGCTCACCGAATACAT
>JAGVKY010000128.1 GCA_020050175.1 Parachlamydiales bacterium | reverse complement strand
TCTAGGCGATCGATATGAAGGGACAAGATAGGATGCATAGCAAGATAGGGAAGAGGATATCCCAATAGGCAGTTTTCTTCTAGAAATTTTCCCTTTCATCGCCTATTCTAATTCTCAATTCTTAACTTTGCCCATGGAAGAAATCCTTTTAAACGTCGAATCAAAAGAGGTTCGACAAGCAACACTCTCCCACGGCCAACTCAAAGATCTCATTGTCGAAAGAAGAAGAGAACGGCAACTAACGGGCAATATTTATCGCGGCCGAGTCACCAATATTCTCAAAAATATCCAATCGGCTTTTATTGATATCAATGAGGGGGATAACGGCTTTATCCACATCTCCGACATCGTCGAAAATGCCAAAAAATTCGAAGAACTCTTCGATATGGATTTCGACATGGACTGGGCTGGGGAAGAAAAAAAATCCGCGTCGGGTTCAACCGATATTTCTCAACTTTTGAAAGAAGATCAGCCCGTTCTGGTCCAGGTCGTTAAGGAATCGATCGGATCAAAAGGCGCTCGCCTTACCTCCAATCTTTCCATTGCTGGCAGGTACTTAGTTTTACTGCCTAACTCTTCCCATAGGGGCGTCTCTCGCAAAATCGAGGAGCGCGGGGCAAGAGATCGGCTCAAAAAACTCCTACGCACCTTAGAAATGCCGAAAAGCATCGGCCTAATCTGCCGGACTGCGAGCGCCATCGTTTCAGACGAGGCTCTCATTGAGGAGGCTCAGGATCTTTTTGACTCCTGGCAGTCGATTCGCCAAAAATTTGAAAACACAAAAGGCCCAGAGCTTCTTTTTGCAGAATCTGATCTGATTAAAAGGGCCCTCCTAGGAGCTATCGACAAAAAATTTGAAAGGATTTTGGTTGATGACTACACAACTTTTCAAAATTTAAAGAGACTTTACAAGCGCTACCAAAGCGAACATCCGCTAAAAATCGAGTATTATCGAGATAAAGTTCCGATGTTTGAGCGGTTTAATGTCGAAAAAGAGATCGAAAAGAGTTTAAGACGAAAAATTTGGCTCCCCTCCGGCGGCTATCTCTTTTTTGACAAAACTGAAGCCATGACAACGATTGATGTGAACTCTGGAAGAAGCAACTCCTCATCGACCGATGTGGAAGAATCGCTTGTTCAGATTAACTTAGAAGCCGCAGAAGAAATTGCTCGTCAACTCCGCATCAGGAATATTGGCGGTCTTGTGATTTGTGATTTTATCGACATGCGTCTCCGAAAAAATCAAAGACGCATTCTCGATCGGCTCAAAGATTGCATGAAGGACGATACAGCAAAGTGCATGATCCTCGGCATGAGTGAGTTTGGTTTAGTTGAGATGACAAGGCAAAGAAGCCGCGGCTCTTTGATGCAGACTCTCTTCACAGCATGTCCTTATTGTTCTGGAACAGGCCTCATCAAAACGCACGAAACAATAGCGATAGAGCTCGAGAGAGCTCTTAAAAAGGCCATCCAGCTCAACGAATGCTATGCCATCAAAGCAGTTGTCCATCCTAGCTTTTTAGATGCGATAAAGGGCGAAGATCAGAAATTTTTAGAAGAACTTGCTGAAAAACTCAACGCACGTGTTGTGTTTGAAACAGATGACCGTCTTCATTTAAACGATTTTCATCTTTATTCCACTCTGAGCCAAGAAAAAATTGAAGTTTAGAGATTAGCCTCCTTAGCGATGAAGCAGTTTTACGAGCACTATATCAGAGAGGGAATCCGGGGGGGGTGGCCAAAACAGGAGCTCATTGAGATCGCGGAAAAATACCGTCTGCAAATTCTCAAAGAGACAGAAAACCCCACCCCCTTTTCAATTTATCATCTTGCTCTTCCAAGCCAAAGAGAGTTTGGGCTAAGTTTCTTTCGTCCCTTGATTGACTTTGAGCGGTCTCAGATTTTAGGCATGGACCATCTGAAGGAGATCAACGAGAAAATTGAGAGAAAAGAAAATGTGATTCTTCTTTCGAATCATCAAACCGAACCCGACCCTCAAGCGATTAGCCTCCTATTAGAAAAACCTTTTCCTAAACTGATGGAGGGGATGATTTTTGTCGCAGGAGATCGCGTGATACGCGATCCAGTTGCCATCCCCATGAGCTTAGGATGCAATCTTCTCTGCATTTATTCCAAAAAGTATATCGATACCCCCCCCGAAAAAAGGGAGGAAAAACTCCTCCATAACAAACGCACTTTGGGTAAAATGGAAGAGCTTTTACGCGAAGGGGGCAAACTCATTTATGTCGCCCCGAGTGGTGGGAGAGACCGAAAAGAAGAGAAGGGGACATTACTCCCTGCTCCTTTTGTCCCTGAAAGCGTCGAACTTCTCTATCTCATCGGCAAGAAAAGTGGGAGTAAAACCTCTTTTCATACTCTTGCTTTAAAAACTTACGACCTGCTGCCTCCACCCCCTACCATTAATATTGCCCTCGGAGAAGAGAGACGGCTAACACACACTCCGATCCATCTTAATTTTGGGGCTGAACTTCAACTCGACAATATAGAAGGGCCTCGCCAAGAAATGCGGCAAGAAAGGACAAGAAGAGCCTTTGAGCAGCTCCTCTCTGATTATCACAAGATCGACTCCCTCGCTTAGCCATCACAAGATCAACAACTTCCGAAAGAATTCAAAAATTTAACCTGTTCCAAATTTTGAGTCCTTTCAGATCGTTCTTATCCTGTTTTTTTTTACCCATTTGTAAGCTTATAATTTTCGCTCGATGGGACCTGATAAAAAAAAACTATTCTTGTTCCTTCTCCTCAGCAATATCATTGCCGCAGGAAGTCCTCTTCTCTTAAAACAACTGCCCTACTATCCAGCTCTGGCCTTTGTTTTATTTGTTCTTTTAATCCTTTCTATTCTTTTAAAGTATCACGTGCGTATCCATTTGAGTCGGATGAGCACAAGTGAAGAGGAGAAACTCAAGGAAAAAATTTTTGGTGTTTTGCAAAAGAAAAAGGAGCCCTTTTTTCAGGAGCATCCTCCTGGTGAAGTGCTCCATATCATGACATCAGACCTTACCAACTACCGAGATCTTCTCTATTTTGGTAGCTTCTCCCCTATCAATTTTCTCACTCTTTCAATCCCTTCTTTTTTTATCTCTTTATACCTTTCATGGCCTCTTGCCCTACTATCCTTAATCCCCCTTTTAGGAATCCTAGTCATCATGTGGGGCTCCTTAAGATCGATTGAGCGCCAGACAACATCTCTTCAAGAATCGTTAGAAGCTTGGAATATCTTTCTCTTGGATGTGGTCAAGGGTATACGGAGTCTTAAGCATCCCATAGCCCAAGAGAAGCTCTCCCGATTTGCTCGGAAACTTTCGCATCGCATAGAAAAAACATCTTTCCCTTTAAGGCTTCTAGAAAGCTCTTTCTTTCCCTTTGTCAATATCATTGGCCGCTCGACAACTCTTATCTTTGTCATTGGGGCCCTTTACTTAGTGAAGCTCGATTATCTTCCTCTTCTTAATTTTCTTTCCTTTCTCTGGATCCAAGGCAATCTCCTCGCGCCAATCCTCTTCCTTGGCTGGACTTTACCCATTATCTACAGAGGGAAAGCCTCCTGGAAGAGGATACAATCTTTTTTGAAAACGGATGATAAAGAAGAAATACCTCCTTATAAGATCTCTACAGCAATCTCTATCAAAAATCTCTCGTTTAAATATCCAAAAGGGGAAAAGCTTCTCTTTGATGGGCTGAATCTGGAGCTATTGCCCCATCAAATCGGAGCCATTGCTGGCCCCGTGGGGGCTGGAAAAACAACTCTATTTCGCCTCCTTCTTAAGGAATACCCCCTCCTAAGAGGAGAGATTTCTCTTCCTGAAAAAGTCGCTTACGCAGAACAAACCCCTTTCCTTTTCACAGGGACCATCAAAGAGAATATCCTTCTTGGCCATAAGGGAGCTTCTTCTGCAGAGCTTGAAACAGTTTTAATAGAAGCTGGTTTATCACGTGAAATTTCCCACTTTCCCGAAGGCCTCAACACTTTAATAGGAGAAAGAGGAATGACTCTTTCAGGAGGGCAGAAAAAGAGAATTGCCTTTGCAAGAGCTCTCCTTTCTAATCGCCCTCTTCTTCTAGTCGATGAACCGTTTAATGCCCTCGATCCTTCGACAATTAAACAGATACAAACCACTTTAAAAAAGAGAAGTGAAAAACAAACCGTTCTTGTGATCACAAGTCATGTTCCCTTTCTTTTAAAGGCCGACCGTATTTTTTATCTGACTCAGGGAAAAATCGTTCAAGCAGGTGGACAAGAGCTTTTTATGGATCAAGATGGTCCTTTGCATCATCTGAAGAGGCTGTATGAAACCCTCCATCAGTGAACTTTTACGTCTCATCAAGAAAGAGAAAGCTTTTTTTTCTTTAGGACTTTTGATGCAGCTGGCAGCCAAGGCGATTGAAGCGTGGCTCCCCTTAGCTATTAGTTTAATTATATTTCCGGTCAACCTTACATCAGAGAATATTGACAGAGCGATTGGAGAGGGTTATTCGCTTTTTATGCCGGTGATTCTCTGGCTCTCCTTCGAGCTTTCTGCTGCTTTTTTTAGAAATCTTTTTGCTTCTAAGGTTGAACGATCTCTAAGAGGCAATCTTTTTGACCACCTCCTGGCTTTGCCTATTCCCTTTTTTGATCATGCCAAGGGGGGAATTTTGGCTACCCATCTATCGGACGATGTAGAAAAAATTAGGGAAATGCTTGCCGATTCGCTTATCCCTCTCATTGGCAATATTTTTATTTTTTTCTTTATTTTGGCACTAGCTTTCTCTCTAAATCCTCTTTGGGGAACTATTTTTTTTCTTTTTTTCCCTTTTACAGCAGCTCTCTTTTTACTCTTTCGAAAAGAACAAAAACTCGCTTTTGATATATATAGAGGGGCTCTTCTTGAACAAAACCGTTTTCTTCAAGAACATCTAAGCGGACGTTCTCTTTTTCAGCTTTATGAAGATCCTGAAAAAGAGGCAAAAGACTTTGAACAACGGGCTAAGAAAGCAGAGCGTTCCATTTTTAGAATTAGCCGTTCATTTTCTCTTTTTGGAGAGGGCATTGATCTCTTGATCGGATCCATATGGATACTGGCCACTTTAGGCTTTACTTATTTAGGAGGTGAGGCAACCGATTTTATGGCCTTTACTCTTTGGGCAGCGATCCTCTTTCGTCCTCTTATCGAATTAGCTAATCGATTCAATACGCTTCTTTCTGGCTTCTCTAGTCTTAAAAAAGTGAAAAAAATTCTAAACGAACCCAAGGAAAAGGATCAGGGCTCTTTTGATTTACAGGAGATTAAAACGATAGAATTCCAAAATGTTTCTTTCTACTATCGCAAAGACACCCCTGTCATAAAAAACATCTCTTTCTCTCTGGAGGGACGTGTAGGCATTGTTGGTTTCACGGGAGCTGGCAAAACAACACTCCATTCTCTTTTACTCCGTTTTTACTCTCCTCAAGAGGGTCAAATCCTTATCAATGGAAGGTCTATTGATTGTTATCATCTTAAAGACATTAGAAGAGAATTATTTCCGCTGCTGCAAGATCCTCCCGTTATAAGGTCTTCATACGAAGAGAATTTCAATCTCTATAGCAAAAGAACGGTAAAGCAGACTTCTCCAGTGTGGGGGCTTTCGGAAGGGGAAAAGCAACTCCTTGCTTTAGATAGGGCCGAATTTGCTTCACCTTCTTGCCTTCTTCTAGATGAGGCTACAGGCTCTATCGATATAGCCACAGAAAAGGCTCTAGTCAGAAAAATCAACTCCCTTTTAGATAATCGGATAGCGATTGTCATTGCCCATCGTCTTTCAACCCTTAGACATTTGGATGAGATTATGGTCCTCAACGAGGGTGAAATCAGAGAAAAAGGACCTTTTAACGAACTTATTCAATCAAAAGGCATTTTCTACGAACTCTGGAAATTCCTTCTCCTAGAGGAAAGTCAAACTTACTAATTTTTTTTAATGACTTCCTCTTGAAACCTGCAAACCCTGTCTTCCAATCCAAGCTGCAATGACATTCCCCGCTTGATCTATCCCTATGTGTGGAGAGGCAACAAAAACATTAGCCATCACCGATGGTTTTCATTAGCTCCCATTGTAAAAAGAGCTCAATGGGAACGCATTCTGATTAGACTACTTCAATTTCACTTTACTTGGTGTGCTCTCTTCACCTTTAGCATTGAAGGAGACCAACGTGTAGCGATAGAGTTTAGACTGGCAACACCTTCCTCCTAGGGTTACTTTAAAGGGGCCCTTTCGACCAACTGTCTTAATCAATTTTTTCCCTTCGAAAATCCGATACCCTATCACTGTTGGGTCTGGACTTGGTTGCCAGTTTAAGACATGTAGGCATTCGATTTGGCTTGCAAACTCATTCTGAATGATCCTCCCCGTAAAATTTTTAGGTGGATCGGGTGGAATAGGTGGCGGCGGTGGAATTGGTGGAGGAGGTGGAGGAGGTCCTGGTGGAGAAGGAGGCGGTGGTGGAGGGGGTGGTGGAGAGGGAGGTGGTGGTGGAGAGGGAGGTGGTGGTGGAGAAGGAGGTGGTGGTGGAGGGGGTGGTGGAGAGGGAGGTGGTGGTGGAGGGGTAGGCGGCGGTGGAACAACACCTTTCTCTCCTCGTGTCACTTGGATCAAACCTCCATTCAACCAAGCGGCTGTAGCAATTCCATTACCATCAATAACCACTTTAAGCCTACTTGCAGAGACTTCTGCAATGATTTCAGGAGTTCCCCAACCTCCATGAACAGGGAAAAAAGCACCTGTTGGTTTATTACCACTTCCTATCCAGGCAGCCACACCTATTCCAGAATCGTTATAATCGACAACAGGATTATCGACCGAATCTCCTGGAGTCGAAACAGTTAAAACACCTGTTTGCCAATTTCCTCCAAAAAATTCAGCTGATTCGATGCTAGATTCAGTATTATTTCTCCAAACGGCTAGTGCATCTCCAGAACTATTCATGGAGACATTTGGGAATTGTGCATCTTTGTGGGCTTGTGAAAGGGTTGTTATTTTACTTAGCCACGCACCACCTGAGTAAGTTTTGGATTTAACAACACTGTTATTACTACTATTTGTTTCCAACCAAACAACAACAGCTTCACCAAAAGTATTTCCGTCAAAAGCGACAGAAAAAACATTAGCACCTGGTTCAGAGATGACCTCTTCTGGACCCCATACACCAGCCTGATATTTTGAAGATTTGATGCTTCTTATTTTGGTTGGGATGTCATAACTAGACCAGACAGCAACCCCATTTCCAGAATTATCAATAACAATTTCGGGGTTTGAATCGCTTGTGTTTATGTTAGGAGCCGATACATTGACAATTATCCCGGAAAAAACTCCCGACGCTATGGACATGCCTTGAATATTGGTATTTCTTCCATCATCGGAGTTTAGGAGAACTCCAAAAACAGCGGCGCCACTTCCAGCTTCGTTAATGGAAATGGCCTCAGAGGCTGATACCGGTCCAACAGGACATGGAGTTCCTGTGCAAGGAGGAAACGCAAAGGTCGTAGCTGTGGCCCACCCAGTGCCCGCAGTAAAACGAGAACCCTGAAAAAATCGCTCGGAGATTGTAAAACTGGGTCCGTTATCCCAGATGGCCAGTGCCTTAGCACCATAATCATAGAAGACAGGGTAAGCAATCGCTGGAAAAAAACAATCGGTCGGTGTGGGTTCTGGAGTCACATTGAAATTGGTCCAGTTGGTTCCATTGAAATAGGATGACTGGTTGATATAACACCCCCCCATTACTTTTGTCCAAGTCACCATCACAGCACCACTTGGATCAACAGTCATAAGAGGGCTTAGACTTGTAAATGACCCTGTTTCGAGAGTGAGCGGAGGTTGATCCCAAGCCCCCGTTAAAGAACCTAGAAAGGTAAGAAATAAGAGACAGTAAGTTTTTAAAAGAGACATAACTTCTAAAGTTCGAAAGAAAAGCCTAGAGATCCGCCGTATAGGAAACCACTCGTATCAACATTGCGGCGTGTAACACAATGGGGATCGTGTTTGAAGGGAAACCTTGAATGGTAATAGTCGATAAAGGCTCCGATATAGCCACAACCACAAAAGTGGTAGCGGAGAGCTGATTTTGCCGTTACGCCCCAAACGTTTTTAGCGACATGCTGCTTGATAAAGCGATCGCCTTCATCATGGATCTTTAAGGTGGAATAGGTGGGACCTACACCTATATAGGCATCTAAGTATCCAGGAACACATAAGGGAGGAAAGCAATAATAGTAGAGTCCTCCAAAGCTTAAAGGATAAATTCTTAGACGAGTTTTTTGGTGTAACCCTAACGAATGTCCATTGGTGTTCATGAATCCAGCGTTTGCCCAGAGGCCAAAGGGGCCCCAAATGGTGGTAGCTGCTTGAACTTGATATTGGACCCAACCATTTGGGTAAATCTGCCTTAAATCTCCCACCCTTGGCCTGAAGTAAGCCACACGAGCCTCCGTTTCCCAATCTCGGGCATGGATGTCCAGTGAGAGAATAAACAGCAAAAAAAGAAAGAGACGCATCATAGGATTTCTATCGAGTTCGATCTTAGAGTCATCTCTTACTTTACCTTTCGCTGTCAAGTAAGTGTTGAAAAATCTTTTTCTTTTTTAACGGATCCAATGGGGGATATTGGCTCGCTCTAGGAGTTGACGATCCCCTTCCGAGTCCCCGTAAGCTTCCAATATGACCCCCTCTTTAAGCAGACTTTCTATTCTTTTTAGTTTCTCTAAGCCGCGGCAATTGGGAGTGGAAAGTTTTCCTGTTGCCCTGTCGTTTGCGATTTGAAGTTCGGAACAAAAAAGGGCATCAAATCCAAATTTTTCTTTAACAGGAAGTAAAACCGGAGGGATGTTTGCACTCACTAAGAAAAGCTCGGCCCCTTCTTTTTTATGACGCTCAAGTGAGTCGAGCATCTCTTTTTTAAATCTTTTGGCCACCCACTGATAAT
>JAGVKY010000042.1 GCA_020050175.1 Parachlamydiales bacterium | reverse complement strand
TATAAAATTATTAGGCCTCTTCCATGAACAAAGATCTGATTGCCATATTTGAGTACCTCGAAAGAGAAAAAGGGATTAAACGAGAAATTGTCGTTGCAGCGATCGAGGAATCTCTTGAGGCTGCTGCCATGAAAAGTGTCCATGGCGCTTCGAATGTTACTGTCAAGATCAACCCGAAGACAGGGAACATTGATGTCTATTCGGAAAAAGAGATCGTGGATGAAGTCGAGGTCGTTGCTCAGGAAATTTCCTTAACTGCTGCCAAAGAGATTGACCCCGAGGCTGAACTCGGACAATTTATCGATGTTTTGGTGACTCCAAAAGATTTTGGCCGCATTGCCGCTCAGAAAGCGAGAAGTGTGATTGCCCAAAAACTTAGAAGCGCTGAAAGGGATGTCATTTATGAAGAATACAGACACCGCATCCATGAAATCGTTTCCGGAACCGTTAAAAGATTTGTCAGAGGGGCAAACCTCATCGTCGACTTAGGAAAAGTTGAAGCTATCTTGCCGATGAAAAACTACCCCAAAACAGAAAAGTTTCGCGTAGGAGACAAGGTCATGGCTCTCCTTTCTCATGTAGAAGATACAGAGAATGGCGGCGCCCAGGTTGTCCTTTCTCGGAGCGATCCAGAGTTTGTCCGTCAACTTTTTGATCGTGAAGTCCCAGAAATCCATGACGGTCAAATCGTCGTTGAAAAAATTGTCAGAGATGCAGGGTACCGCTCCAAACTGGCTGTCCGTTCCCTAGATCCTAAAATCGATCCAGTCGGAGCTTGTGTAGGGATGCGTGGAATGCGCGTCAAAAACGTTGTTCGTGAATTGAACAACGAAAAAATTGACATTATCCCCTTCTCAAATGATCCGGTTGAGCTCCTTCAAAATGCCTTGGCGCCTATTGAAATTCGAAAAATTAGCGTTTCGGATGAAGATGGAGTCATTTCCATTGTGATTGATGATGATCAATATGCTACTGTCGTTGGAAAGAAACACTCCAACCAAAGACTTAATGCAGAGTTAATTGGCTATGATCTTGAAGTGCATGGGATGACCGACTACAATCTCTCCCAAGTTCAAGAGCAAAGCGCTTACCTCTCATCCCTTTCGGAAACTCATCTTGACCAACCTATTGGTGAAATCGAGGGGATCAATCAGATGATTGTCGACCATCTGAAGGAAAATGGATTTAAACAAGTGCGCGATCTTTTGATGACAACGCCACAAACTCTTTCGAAGATTCCAGGGATCAGCCTAGATATGGCAGAGAAAATCATCGAATCGGTTAAAAAACAGAGGAACTCTTCCCTTGGCTAAACAATTTAAGATTAATATTAAAAACACGCAGCTTGCCGAGGCGATTCATCTTAGTGAAATCAAGAAGAAGATCGCTTCTAAGAAACAGCTAAAGGCTGAAGAACCTGCTCCAGAAGAGGAGCCTCCCAAAGAAGAGGCTTCTCCTATTGAATCTCCTGTTTTAGGAGAAGATGGTCTGTCTGAGGCACCTAAGATTAAGGCACGTTCGCGCTCGGTTTTTGAAGGGCACAAAGCCCATCCCGGCGGGAAAGGGGAAGAGGGTCAAAAGGAAGAGGTTAAAGAAGAAGCTCCTCAACCTCAAGAGGTCGTTGAAAAACATCCTCCAAAGACGCCTCTCCAGATAGCAGAAGAGAAATTTTCGCATGTCGAAACGGCCCCTTCGGCTCCTTCCACCTCTAAAGAAATTGAAAAAGAAATAGCAGTAGATAAGACCATCACCACTCCAATCCCCACTCCACAAAAAGAAGCTCCAAAAGCCCCTCAGCCAAGAGCTCCTCTTTTCCGTTCTCCTCGTAGAGATGAACAACGTGAGGCACAAGCTCCTCGACAAGAGGGTAAGCCTCAGCCGCAAGGCCTGCGTGGTCCTCCAAGGACATATGTCAGCCCTTTTTCGCTACCCAAAAAAGCATCTCCTGAAGGACTTGCAAAACTGCAAGCTTCTCAAAAAGAGAAATTAGGCCCTACAGGCCGCCATATCAGCGATTTTGTTAAACCGCCGCCGCCACCGGCAAGACATACCCCGACTCAGACAACAGCTGCAACTGGCGATAGACCAAGACGACCTCTTTCGACAACAACAACAGATTCATCAGCTGATAAAAAAAGCGGCGGTGGACCTAAGCCTCCTAAAAAAGATTTCAAAGATTTCAAACCTGCTGCCAAAAAGCTGGAAACACCTACATCTTTTGATGGCCGTGACCGTCAAGGTTTGCGAGCTGATGCAGATGAAGGGGCAGCACGCCGACGCCGTAAGGCAAAAGCTGGCAAATCGGCCCGCGATGATGTTGCCACTGTCCGTCCGACAACCCTTAAGATCCGAGTCCCTATTTCTATTAAGGATTTTGCAAGCGAGCTGAAGCTGAAAGCTTCTGAGTTGATTGCAAAGCTCTTTTTGCAGGGCTCAGTCATGACACTTAATGACCTTCTTGATGATGAAACAACCATCCAACTTCTTGGCCAAGAATATGGCTGCGAAATCACGATTGACACTACACAAGAAGCAAGAATTCGGATCACCGACAGGACAATTCGTGAGGAGATTAAAGGGGAAACGGATGAGAAGCTTATTCTTAGACCTCCTGTTGTCACCTTCATGGGCCACGTCGACCATGGTAAGACGAGCCTGATCGATGCGATCCGTAAATCTAACCGTGTTAGCCAAGAAGCAGGTGCTATTACTCAGCATATCGGTGCTTTTAAATGCTCGACAGCTGTAGGCGATATCACCATTTTGGATACACCGGGTCACGAAGCCTTCTCAGCAATGAGAGCTCGGGGTGCCGAAGTTACCGATATCGTCGTTCTTGTTGTTGCCGGTGATGAAGGGATGAGACAGCAAACACTAGAAGCTCTTCAGCATGCAAAAAGTGCTGGGGTGACGATTGTTGTTGCTATCAACAAGTCAGACAAACCTAACTTCAATGCAGAAACTGTCTATAGGCAACTTGCTGAAAACAATCTTCTACCAGAAGTTTGGGGTGGTCAAACAATCACGATCAATTGCTCCGCTGTTACTGGCGAAGGGATTCCTCAATTGTTAGAGATGCTCGCCTTGCAGGCAGAGGTCTTGGAATTGAGAGCCAATCCAGATGCTCGAGCACGGGGTACCGTTATCGAGTCTGAAATGCATAAAGGTCTTGGTATTGTCGCCACTATTCTTGTTCAAAATGGTACGCTCCGAAAAGGGGATGCGGTCGTGTTTGACACTGAATGGGCGAAGGTAAAAACCATGAGGGATGAGTTAGGAAGAGATTTAGCTTCTGCTCCTCCATCAACGCCCGTTTTGATGACAGGTCTTTCTGCGCTTCCAAAAGCTGGACAAGAGTTTATCGTTGTTAAAGACGAAAAGGAGGCTCGGGAAATTGCAGAGACCCGTTCTGTTGAAAAAAGAGAAAAGAGTCAGCTTACAAAAAGAAGCATGGACTCCTTCCTACAACAGGCTCAGGGTGCTGGCAAGAAGATCTTGCGCCTTGTGCTTAGAGCAGACGTTCAGGGATCGCTTGAAGCGCTTAAATCGGCCCTTCTCAAGATCACCTCTAACAAGGTTGATATTGACATCGTCTTTACGGGTGTAGGTGAAATTTCGGAATCGGACATCCAACTTGCTGCTGCTTCAAAGGCAGTGATCATTGGTTTCCACAATTCGATCGAATCACATGCTGAGGATCTCGCTAAAGAGTTAACTGTCGAAGTTCGTCTTCATGACATTATCTACCATGCGATCGACGATGTGAAAGTCTTGATGGCTGGCCAGCTCGAAAAACTTGCTCAAGAAGTGGTTAGAGGTTCCGCAACAGTCTTGCAAACCTTTAAATCTTCTCATGTGGGTATCATCGCTGGTTGTATTGTCAACGATGGCGCAGTCCACCGTAATTACAAGGTCAACCTTAAGCGGAAAGGGGCAGTCATTTGGAGAGGAGGCATTTCTTCTCTCAAACGGCTCAAAGATGACGTTCGTGAAGTGGTAAAAGGGCTGGAGTGCGGGATCGTTCTCGACGGTTTTAATGATGCACAACCTGATGACATCTTAGAATTCTACGAAATCATCTACATCACTCAGGAGCTATGAGTCGTCGAATCGAAAGGATTAATTCGCTCCTAAGAGAAGTGATTTCAGAAGTGATACAGCGGGAAGTTAAAAACCCGCATGTATCTGCTTTGATTACCATTACTGGTGTCGAAACAACAAAAGATCTTCACCACGCCAAGGTTTTTGTCAGCATCATTGGGACTCCTGATCAGAGAAAAGAGACCCTCGAAGCTTTGCAATCTGCCCGTGGATTTATAGCCGTTGCCGCCTCAAAAAAGGTTGTCTTGCGCTATTTCCCGGAGATTCAGTTCAAGCTCGATGACGGCGCCGAACACCAAGCCCGCATCGAAGAGATCCTCGCCAAAATTCGTAAAAGTGATGACTCTTCCGAAGCAGAATTTGAAATTTCTGAATCAGAACCAGACATGTCTAAATCCGAAGAATAGATGGAAGGGATCCTCATAATTGATAAGCCTAAGGGGATGACCTCTTTTCGCCTGGTCTCCTTTTTAAGAAAAAGAACCGGTGTTAAAAAGATTGGACATGCTGGCACACTCGATCCTTTAGCGACTGGCCTCATGATCCTTTTGGTGGGAAGAAATTTTACCCGCCTTTCTGATAGCTTTTTAGGGGCGAAAAAAGAGTACGAAACAACGATAAAACTCGGCTCTTCGACAACTACCTATGATGCTGAGGGAGAAATTGTTGATCAAAGTGATCATGTTCCCACACTTTCCCAAATTGAAGCTGTCATAGAAACTTTTCAAGGTCTTCAAAACCAAATTCCTCCCATGTTTTCTGCCAAGAAAGTGGATGGAAAAAAGCTTTATGAATTGGCTAGAAAAGGGAAAGAAATCGAGAGAGAGCCTCAACAAGTTGAAATGCATCTCACCCTTGTTGATTATTCTTATCCCTATCTAAAAGTTCATGTCAGATGCTCAAAGGGCACCTACATTCGTACCTTAGGGCACGATCTTGGGGCTAAACTTGGCTGCTTTGCCCATCTATCTGATCTACGTCGCACTAGATCTGGCACTTTTTCTTTAGAGCAAGCATTCTCTCTAGAAGAGCTGGAAGAGGGACCTCTTCCTTTTTTACAACATGGATAAGATTTTTACTCTTGGTTTTTTTGATGGTGTCCACCGAGGTCATCAGTCTCTTTTGAAGGCCATGGGTGAAGAAAAAAAAAAAAAGAGGAGGCAAGAGCTCTCTTCTCACCTTTTCTACCCATCCTTTAGAGGTCATCCAAGGCAGTGCGCCGCTCCTCATTATTCCCTTAGAAAAGCGGATCGAATGGATCAAAAGTCTTGGTATCGACGAGATCACTGTTCTTCCCTTCTCTAAAGAGATACAAGAAGAAGAACCAGAGTCCTTTCTAGAGCATCTTCTTGAAGATGGGGATCTCAAAGTCTTCTTCTTGGGTCACGACACCCATCTTGGTAAAGGACGACGGGGAACACCAGCTTTTATAACGGAATATTTAGAGAAAAGGGGCGTTAAAATCGTCCAGATCTCCCCATTCTTAGAAGGGAATGAACCTATCTCGAGCCGCCGCATCCGTCGATCCATCACCGAAGGCAAATTGGATGAGGCAGAACTTCTTCTAGGTAGACGCTGGAGTCTTTTTGGTTCGCCAGAAAAAGGTCTAGGATTTGGTAAGGGCAACGGAGCCCCTACCCTCAATTTTTCCCTCCAGGGCTTAGTAACACCTCTTTTTGGTGTCTATGTTGTCAAGATTATCTCCAAGGACGGAATTCGTGAAGGCGTTGCTAACATTGGTGTCGCCCCGACGCTCAAGAAGAACTCCCCTCCCCTCTTAGAAGTTCATCTTTTGGGTGAAGGACCTATCCCCTCCGCCCCTTACGAAATAGTCCCTCTCCACTTCCTCCGTGAAGAAAAGCAATTCCCCTCTGTCGAAGAACTCCGCTTCGCCATCCAAGAAGACATCCGAAACGCCCTCCATTTCTTTCAAAACCTTTATAGTGTTTAGGTAGAAGACCACAATTGGGAGAGTTGACGCATTTCGCCTAATAGTGTGGGAGAGATCTCTTTTTTCTGAGAAGCAATTGCAATGTTTAACGTTAGAATCTCTTTTGCTTTTGCTTTTAAATCTTCTCTCTTCGTAAAACCGCTCATGGCATGTAAGAAGTTAGCGACTAACTTGACGGTCTGGATTTTTTCTTCGTCTTCATTTTTACTCAATTTCTCCAGTTGACTAGCAATTGGATCGGTTATTGGATCTCGACCAATTTCTGATAACAACTGACTCAGCTTTTTTTCTGCTGCTGGTAAGGGGATGGAAACTTCTTTATGTGTAGTTTCATCTGTGTTGAACTTTTTGTTAAGATCATGGGCTGTTACGCTAATATCTACCGCCATGGCCAATAGTTCCCCTCCACCAAACACGTGTATAACAATACCGACAAAAGCTGTAATGGGAACTAAAATGCCTGTAGCTACCGGATACAAAAACTCTTCATGCAAATCCTTTCCAGAAACAAGAGCCGAAGTCATACCGAATATAGCAAGTACCGTTAATACCCCAACCGCAACCCCGACTCCAACAGGATTGGATGTGAAAAGAAGGACAGCAACGACTGAGACCCCCAGCGACACTCCCATAGTCAGAGACAACTTGGAGATGTCGACGGAAGACACCATCGGTAAATTTTCTATCTCAGCTTGAACGCTGGCAGCTTCAGGGAGAACTAGAAATTGAGAATCAGTAAATTTATCACTAGCTTTTATGATTTCAATTTGACTTTGTCCTCCAGGCTCTAAAGGTGCAGGCGCAGCTGACATCATGTTCATTTAAACACCCAAGTTAAATCGTTGAGCTTCACTCTTAAACGCTTTTTCTGCTGAACTATCTTTAAGTTCTGCCATCGCTAATTCGAGAAGCTCTTTTGCTTTTTCTGGTTGTTTCATTTTGTTCAAACATCTTGCGGAGTGGAAAATTGGCTGGAGATCTTTTTTATTCATCTCTGCCGCAGTTAGATAAGCTGAGATCGCCGGTTCAAAATTCTCTTGCAACTCTTCTGCCATTCCTAAGCCTATCCAAAAACTTGCGACTAGAGGGTTTAAGAAGCTCAGAAGAAGAAAAATGTTGGAAGCTCCGGTGAAATCCCCCCTCTCAAAGTGAGAAGAGGCTACGCGATAAGCGTCTAGAAGCGTCTCGTTTGAAAATTTTAGGCTTTGATAGGGAAGAATCCCTTTTTTTATTTCTTCTTTCGAAATATTTTCGGCAGGATGGATTGCATTTTTATTGAAGAGACCCTCTTGTACAAGAATTTTAAGAGCCGTTTTTAAGCGAGCGAGGTAGTGATCAAGATTTTCAACCGCTTGATGCTTTATTTCGGCTTCTTTATGCGATAGAGGATCATATACGTGCTTTTTTCGATGAGATTGGAGCTCTTTATGAATAAAATGTTCGATCTGACGATGAAGAGTAGAAACCACCTCTTTTTCTTTTGCAGACATCATGTCCTCCTTTTTTCAGCAGGCGATTTTTCCATGTCCCCTCTACATCCACCTTTGAGCTTGTTTTTTAAATTCCTGATAAGACGGGACATCTCTCAACTGCCGCATCGCAAATTGAAGAAGCTCTTTGGCTTTTTTGGGCTTATTCATTTTGTTGAGACACTCAGCGCAATATAAAACCGGCTGTAAGTCGTTTTCGTTTAAATCTAAAGCTGTTAAGTAGGCGCCGATTGCTGAATCGTAATGCTCCTGCATCTCCTCGGTCATCCCTAAACCCACCCAAAAACTTGAAACATGAGGATTTAAAAAAGTGAGAAAAAGATAGAGATTGGAAGCCTCTTGGTAGTACTCGCCCTCAAAAAAAGTGAAGGCTACCTGGTAAAACTCCAGGAGCTTCTCCTTTGAGAGTTTCAAGGTTTCTTGAGGAAGAAGTCCTTTTTTTACCTCTTTGCTCCTAACCAGTTTAGCGACCTCCTCATGAAGGATGGTTCCTTCCGAGAGAACTTTATCCATCCTAAGTAATCTAAGAGCTTCGCCTAGACGGGCGATGTAAAGGTTAATATTTTCTGTTTCTTCAGCTTCCTTGTTGAGGAGTGGGTCATCCTGGACCTTTTTTCGACGAGATTCGAGCTCTTTGTGGACAAAAGCCTTAACCTGTTTATGCACATAGGCTAACAGCTCTTTTTCTCTAGCAGACATAACGATTCTCTCCTAACCACATCTCCTATCTAATCAGATCGGTGTAAAGAAAATGTGGGTCACGGGGCGAGGGAGTGTGAAGAAAGACGTTAAGAATACGTTAAGACTTCGCAAAGGGTTAACAACAGTTGCTAGAAATAAAGACAAATATTGTCATTAAATTGGTTGTTGCCGATTCATCCGAGCTCAAGGACGATTTGGTGCAGGACATGATTGAAGTGCTGACATCATTTTGCGCTCGATTATATGGGCGTCGTTCAGCTAAAAATAAAGCCAAGAAAGCCTTAAAGACTATTCAGAATGAAGCGTAACTGCGCTTATAAGTATGAGATTAGATTAAACGGAGGCCTCCGGAAGCAATTAGCGCAACATGCAGGTGTTGCCCGCTTTGCCTTTAACTGGGGACTTGGTTTGAGAGTCTCTCTTTATGAGAAAGAAAAAAAGTCAACCAATGCCATAGAGCAGCACAAGCTCCTCAATAGTCTGAAGCCAAAAGAATTTCCTTGGATGTATGAGGTCTCAAAATGTGCTCCCCAGGAAGCTTTACGGGATTTAGATCGAGCTTTCCATAACTTTTTTCGAGGATTGAAATCCGGAGTCAAAATCGGATATCCCGCCTTGTCAAGGTTCCTCGCTATTATCCCTCAAGTAAACAGTGTTCATGCTGTAAACGGATCAACCAAGACCTCCTTCTTTCAGAAAGAAGCTGGACTTGTGGATCTTGTACCATAATTCATGACAGGGATATCAATGCTGCAAAAAATATCTTAAATTATTATACCGGAAGTTCTCCGGGAATTTACGCTTGTGGAGATTCCTCTAATGGGGCAAGTCAAAAGCTTGCTAGTTATGGGTCAGTGAAGCAAGAAGTAATGAATGGAATATTTGTCCATAAGTTATAGAACGGTTGCATTATTAAAATCAAAATGGGAAATTTTGACTTTTTGCCCCACGGACTAAGTCATGGTGACTATTAAAAACTTTGCCAGCTCGTTATTTTTATTTCTTTTATTTTTTCCGACTCTCCTTACGGCCACCTCTTATAGAGTGGATGGAGAAATTATAGATGACAACCGAGCAGCAGAGCTGATTACGGTTATCACGACAACTAATCCAATCCCCTCTATCCCTACTCTTAAACACCTCTATCCTGCTCAGAAAAGCCTTTTCCAAATCCCAGCATTAGCAAAGTGTAAAAAGATCATTGTTTTCGACGGAATTCCTCCTTCGTACGCAAACAAAAAGGACTTATACGATCAATACAAGAAAAAGGTGATTGAACTTACAAAAAGCGACTCCTTTTTCAAAAATACAGAACTAGTCTTTTGCGATAAGTGGGTCCATCTTGCAGGAACACTCAAGGAGGCTATTAAGTTAGTCACCACTCCTTACATCTTCGTCTACCAACATGACGACATCCTTAGGAAATGGTTTGATCTGCCTGGTTGCATAGCTTCGATGAAGAAGAACCCCAATATCAAATACATTCACCTAACGAGATATCCCAATAATGGACCCGAATGGTATTGGCCAGTGAATAGTGTGGCAAAAGGAGAAAGCCTTATCCCTCTAACCCGATGCTTTGGCTGGTCCGATTATGCTCACGTGGCTACAGTTGACTATTACAAAAATTTTGTTCTGCCTCAATGCGATCATGGAGCTATGGAATGGTACATGCACTGGGGGATAAAAAAAGCGATTGAGGGAAAATCTCAACAGGAGATGGATAGGATCCATCTAGACTACGGCGCCTATCTTTACGGGGAACCTCATGATGGAAATTATATCCACCATAGCGATGGGGCACGGAACTAAGAAGCTATTGCCAAGAAGCGAAGAGTTCGCTCATTTCTTGGAGTGACGATTCATAAAGTCCACCATGTTGATAAGCAATGGTGTAGTTAAGATAGAGCAGGTAACGAGCTCTTTCTTGAAGATGGGGATTTCGTTGTTGGGCGCCAATTTCGTTAAGGCAGCGAGCTAGATTTGTGACGAGGCGAAAACGGGTCTCTTGCTCCGGTTGTTCTTTTTTAACAACAAGTTTTCGCGGGTCGATTTTCCTATCTTCAATCATCGCAATCTCAGCTAGCAGCTCAGTTGTATCGAAAAGATCCCAGGTTTGTGGGGTTGAAACTTCCCGCTCACGTAAGTCCACAAAATCTGCTGAGGTAACATTTTTTGAGATTTCACCCATGGCATGGCTATAAATCGAACGGATTTGATCCTCCGACATGCCAGGAGTTAAAAGTCCTTTAATGGTTAACGTCTGAGTAGAAGAAATGCCATGTAAATCGGTGCGGATAGCCTCTAATGTTTGAGTCAAACGGACCTCGGCATCCACCAAAGTCAGCTCTCTTAAAGTACCAGCCCAGAATCCAGAAAGATGTGAAGTCGGTGGTAATTGAGAGATTCTGGACATGTACGGCACCTCAAATTCAAGTTTCTACGCTATTATTTAAACAACGAAACATCATGAAAAAATTAAGGAACTATTAGGAGCTCTTTAATAGAGATCAAATAAAAGTAGTCGAGCATCAAGCCCACCTGTTTTAAGAGGGATTCTTCTTTTGGGCTTTAAGCCCACCTCTTTCGAAAGGGTTAGACTTCCTGTTAAAATAGCACCTATCGACGGTTTTGCTGTCTTCCTTTTGAGAAAATCACCCATTTCACGATAGAGAGGGATAAGATCTTCCTCGGTGCCTAATCGGACCCCATAAGGAGGGTTGGCGACGACAAATGATGGAGGGATGGTCGGTTCAATATCTCTAAAATCTCCTTGCACTAACGTAATCTCTTTTTCAAAACCGGCAGTCTGGAGATTATCTAAACAAGCTTGGGCCTGTTGTTTATTTTTTTCGATCCCGAAGATCTTGTCCTTTTCGAGAGGTTTAATCCCCTCCATTTCTTTTGCCTTAACTTTAAGCCACTCCTCTTCGTTAAATTCGGGGTGGGCAAAAAAGCCAAACCATTTTCTCATCCAACCTGGCGGTGTTTTTGTGGCCATCAGGGCTGCCTCAACTAAAAAAGTGCCCGATCCTGCAAGAGGGTCTAAAAGTACTTCAGTCCCTTGATAACCTGCCATGCGCAAAATGGCAGCCGCGAGAGACTCACTTAAAGGTGACTCGCCGCCCTCAAGACGGTATCCTCTTTGATGCAGGGGATCGCCCGACGAATCAAAGCTGATAATCCCATATTTGGGGTCAATGTAGAGATTTAAGGAAAGATCGGGATTCTCTCTTGAGACACTCGGGCGATAACCAACACTCTCCCTAAAAGAATCACAGATCGCATCCTTCAACACTTGGGCAGCATAAAGAGAGTGGCGAAGCTGCGGGTGATTGACATTCGCGTGGATCCAAAACGTCCCATTAGGAGACATATATTGGCTCCAGTCGATATCACGCGCTTTCCAGTAAAGGTCTTGATCGTCCCTCACAACAAAGTTCTTTAGAGGCAATAAAATACGGGAAGCGGTGGAAAGACAAAGGTTTAGCCGATAAACATCAGAAAAGCTAGGGACATCTAGATTTACCCCCCTCAAGGCAATTTCTCCTCCTGTATAACCTAAGGAGACAAGCTCTTGCAGAAGGACCTCTTCGAGGGTCGGTTGTGTGGTAATAAACAGCTTCAAAATGAACCTTTAATGGTGCAAGAAGAGGATCACGTCCCCATCCTTCACGATGTAATCTTTTCCTTCGGACCGAAGTTTCCCTTTTTCTTTTGCCCCGTTGCGACCACCTAAAGAAATAAAGTCGTCATAGGCAATCACCTCTGCCCGAACAAAACCTTTTTGAATGTCGGTGTGGATCTTACCTGCTGCTAGTTGCGCAGGGGTCCCTTGTTTGATCGTCCAAGCTCTTGTTTCCATCGGCCCTGTGGTCAAGAAGGTGATCAGGCCTAACATGGCAAAAGAGGCTTTAACGAGTCTGTCTAGACCTGACTCTTCAAGCCCAATCGAAGCTAAAAACTCTGCTCTCTCTTCTTTTGGCAATTGAGCAATTTCTTCTTCGATTTTTGCACAGATGGGAACAACTTGATTCCCCTCCCTTGCTGCATAAGCAACGACTTTTTCCACGTAGGGATTGGTCATGCCTGGAAGATCTTTTTCGCTCACATTGGCGACATAGAGTACTTTTTTGCGTGTCAAAAGAGGATAAGGACGGAGAAGCTCTTCTTGTTCCTGAGTTAGGCTTAGGCTACTAACGGGGAGGTTGTTTTCAAGCGCCTCTTTAATTTTGCCGATGAGATCAAAAGTTGACTGCAGCTCTTTTTTGGTTTTTACCTGCTTTTCTAAACGGCCATGGATATTTTCAACCGCTTGAAGGTCTGATAATATCAACTCTGTCTTGATGATCTCGATGTCACGGATCGGATCGACATTGCCAGCGACATGCACAACATTTTCGTCATCAAAACAGCGCACGACATGAAGAATCGCATCAGTGTCTCTGATGTTTGTAAGAAACTGATTGCCAAGACCTTCCCCTTTTGAGGCCCCTTCCACAAGGCCAGCAATATCGACAAACTCAAGAGTCGCTGGGATAATGGCAGCGCTGCCAGAGATAGTTCCTAATTTGGGTAGTCT
Organism: Parachlamydiales bacterium; assembly: GCA_020050175.1. Classification (GTDB taxonomy): domain Bacteria; phylum Chlamydiota; class Chlamydiia; order Chlamydiales; family JAJFMK01; genus JAGVKY01. Next base: position 500 of record JAGVKY010000042.1, on the reverse strand, counting down.
CCGATCAGGTACATGGACGATCCCTTTATTGGGGTCGATGGTGCAAAATGGGAAATTGGCAGCTTCTGCTGCACCAGAGGTTATAGCATTAAAAAGGGTCGATTTTCCCACATTGGGAAGCCCGACAATTCCACAAGAGAGCTCAGACATGGGAGAATCTTAACACAAAGGGGTACACCATTAAAATTTAATTATTTATTTTTACTATTTCTCGATTACGGCAGTATCATGATAATAGAGAGATATGGCTGAGAAGACAGAAAAGGCGACCCCTAAGAAGCTGCAAGATGCTAGAAAGAAAGGTCAAGTTGCAAAAGCGCAAGACCTTCCTTCTGCATTTACTTTTGCAGTATCCTTTGCTGCGACCATTATTTTAATTGGGTTTATTTACACCACCATTGGGGACTTTTTAAAAGGTCTTTTTGGATCGATCGGTAAGACCGACCTCGACCAGGTCCTCACTTCGGGTTTTTTACGGGGAATTTATGTGATTTTTCTCG